>RGTE01000302.1 GCA_010025475.1 Verrucomicrobiota bacterium | reverse complement strand
CAACTTGAGTATATGAAAGAGACCGGCATGCCGTGGCCCGCGGTGAAACTATCCGCCGGCAAGGATCCAACCCTCGGGAAGTATGCGGCCGGGGGCATTCCTTACCTCGTACTCATCGATGAAAACGGCAAAGACCTGACCGGCAAGGATGGCAATGACTGGCAACCTCCGACCGAGGTGCTCAAAAAGATCGAGGCGTTAGTCAAGTAATGGGTGCAAGCAGGCTTTGCCTGCTGGCTGCCTTCCTAGGCTCCCTCCACGCCGGGTTCGCGGAGAGCTACGAAGAGCATGTGGCCCGGCATAAGCGGGTGCAAAAGATGATGAACCCGTTAAATGTGCCCGTGGCCAACGTCTGGAGTGACGCTTGGGACGAAAACCCGGAATATGCCAACCCCAAGGACAAGCCCGCCCCAAAAAAGGGCCCGGCTGTTTTTTACATCAAATCGTCCCGGAATGGGTGCGGTCAGCTGACCTATCCGTTCGGGAAAAGATAGGCGCCGACGCCTCAACGAGGTTTCCCTGACGATTCAGATCCCCAGATAGCCAGCGATGGTTCGGAATTCGCCCACCTTCCCCAGCCCCCGGATCAAAGTTTCCATTCTCTCCATCCGTCTTTGCCGAGTTCGGCGGCGGATCCAGGCTGGTATCTCTTTTTCGTTCAGTTCAGATAGCTCCCAAGGATGGAAATAAAGGATCAGCACACCGTCCCACGCCAGCAGCAACCGACAGGCAGCCAGATAAACGGGCAGGGGAAGAAGATGAAAGCTGGCCCAAAAGAGGGGGAAGCGAACCAGGGGCAGCACCGAGGCCGGCACTTCCCAGATCCCGGAGACTTGGTGGGGTTTTCTTTGTTGGGAGAGCCGGCAGTAGCGGCCCGGAACAATGGCCGGGTTGGAGGAGGCATCATAGCGATACCCGGCCGCGGCAACTTCTGCCAAGGGAACCGACCGTAACCGCGGGGACCGGAAGCCGACGACCCCCCGCCCAGAGATCTCTGAAATCCGCCGCCGGCTATGCTCCAACCTGGGATCTGCGCCTTTTTCGTGAGACCAGGCATGGGAGGCGATTTCGTGTCCTCGCCCCTGGGTCTGCCGAAGAAGCTCCGGCGCCGCTCCGGCCAACCGCCCGGTGACAAACACCGTGCCGAACGCCTTCCATCGGGACGAGGTTTCCAGCCATTGCCGCCAGATTTCAATCCCCCGCTCCAATCCGCCATCCGGATAAGGAACCGCCCCGAAGTCGGCGGGCGCATCATACTCCTCCACGTCCCACGTGAGGAGGATGGTGCGCTTCACGGATGGCGATATTGCCCGGTCCAGGACCAGAAACGAATCCGCAAAAAATC
>RGTE01000301.1 GCA_010025475.1 Verrucomicrobiota bacterium | reverse complement strand
ACAGCTTCTATCTTTCCTACATCATGAACTCGTCCAATTTTTCCGGCGGCAACTACACCGGAATCAGTCTTTGGCAGGGCAACACGGAAAACATGTTCCTGGGGATTCCGTGGAATGCACAAAAATTCGGTTTTGATGCCCACGGGGGCAACGGAGCCGCAGACATCAAGACCATTGATTTTACTCCTCTGGCCAACACCTCATACCTGGTCACCTTCGCCCTAACGCCTAGTGCCACTTCCGGAAAAGTGGATGTGAACCTGTGGGCCACCAGCAACTTGAATGCTGATGCCGCCTCTCTCTTGGCTGCCGCCCCGAATGCCTCTCTGATGGGATCCCGAGGTAACTTCACTTTCGACAACGTTCGGGTGAACGGCAACTATGCCGGAGCCCTCAAGTTGTCCGGTTTATCCAGTGCCACGACCGGCGCGGAGACGATCAGCACCTCGGTGGCTTCTGTCCCCGAACCTTCGGCCCTTTCGTTGCTGGTGGTGGGATTGGGCGGGCTGGTTGCTTTGCGCCGGGTTCGCCGCAGGACCGATTAAGTCTAAAGATTAAGATTAAGTTGGGCGGAAGGCAGGATGCTTTGGGTTGCGAAGTTTCTGTATTTCCTATCGGCTGATTCCTATCCCTCTTCATCGCAAAGAGAAAAATGGCCGCATCTTTTTCCGAAATGCTGAGTTTAATCCTATGTGGAGCAGGAGATACCGATCTTTTGGGTGCGAGGTTTGCCGATCCTCCTGGATTTGCATCTAGCGCCACTGTACGGGGTAAAGACCAAGAGATTAAACGAACAAGTGCGGAGGAATGCGGCCCGTTTTCCTGAAGATTTTGTGTTTCGGATATCCCAAAAAGAGTGGGACGAACTGGTCGCAAAATGCGACCAGTTCGGTAAGGCATTGCACTCCAGCGCTTTGCCAACTGCATTTACAGAGCAAGGGGCTTTAATGGCTTCTACCGTGCTTCGTTCCGGACAAGCCATCCAGATGAGCATTTATATTGTCCGGGCTTTTGTGCGGATGCGTGAGGCGATGTCGGCGAATGAGGTGATCCTAAGGCGCTTGGCTGAAATCGATCGGACTTTGCTAGTGCATGACGAGGGGTTGAGGGACCTGTATCAGAAACTGTTGCCGTTGTTGGAGCCGGGGCCGGAACCGGAGAAGCGGAAGATTGGATTTTAATTTGATCCAGCGAAAACAGAGGGCGGTTCAGGATTCAAGGCGGGCCGTTAGAGACAACGGCCCCTACCAGCGGAATTGTGGAAAGCGGGAGGGGGCAGGCGGGAAGAGGTTGTGAAGGTGAACCAAGGTACGTTCGTTTGCGATTACGTTTAGGTTTACGAAAA
>RGTE01000031.1 GCA_010025475.1 Verrucomicrobiota bacterium | reverse complement strand
GTCAGCCGAAAATCTTCCGGGTCCAGCCTTCTTCTCCGCGCCATATGTTCGGTTCCCTCGATCGGCTCCACTCCCCGGATCAACACCGCCGCGGGAACGTTTTCCGGCGACGTCACCACGTTGAACATCCGGTGAATCCCGTAACAAAGATAGACATACGCCGTGCCCGGTTTGCCGAACATCGACTCATTTCTCCGCGTACGCCCCCGCCAAGCGTGCGAAGCCCGGTCTTTCGGCCCGCCGTAGGCCTCGGTTTCTACGATCCGAGCGGCGCAATCCCCTTGGGGTGTTTCCACGCGGAGAATCTTTCCAAGCAGATCGAGGGCGACGGCCACCGGATCCTCTCGCCCATAAAAGGCGCGGGGTAAAACTTTTCGGCGGCTCACCCTGACCGTGGGCCAAACAGCGCCGTCCCGATCCGCACCAGCGTGGCCCCCTCCGTGATCGCCACCGCAAAATCATGACTCATCCCCATGGAAAGCTCCGGCAATCCGGCCCCCGAGGACTGTTCCAGCCCCTCCCGAATCTCCCGTAGCTTCCGGAAAAACGGCCGGGCCTCCGCCGGATCCTCGCGAAACGGCGGAATCGCCATCAACCCCCGAACCTCCAAACGGGACATGCCGTTGATCGCGGCAAGCAGAGCGCCCGCCTCCTCCGGCTTGGCTCCATGTTTCGCCGCCTCCCCGCCCACATTGACTTCGATCAGCACCTTGAGACATTTCCCGGCCGCTTCCGAGCGCTTTTGCAACTCCTCGGCCAGCTCGATTCGGTCGACCGACTCCACCACATCGAACCACTCCACCGCTTCTTTGGCTTTGTTGGTTTGCAGCCCGCCGATGAAGTGCCACTCCCCGCCCGGGGGCATTTCGGGAATTTTCACCCGTGCCTCCTGCACCCGGTTTTCCCCAAAGAGCCGATGCCCCAGCCCCCAAAGGATACGCAGTCTCTCGGACGGAACCTTTTTGCTCACCGCCAAAAGACGGACCGAGTTAGGACTCCGACCCGCTTTTTCGGCGGCTTGCCGGATTTCATCGCTCAAGCGGGAGTAGTTTTGCTCCAAAGGGTCGGTCATAATTAGTTAAGCTTGATTTGCCAGAGCAATAAGTGTGCATAATAATGCATACTTATGCAGGTGGAATCTTTCCGTGTATTTCGGGATCTGGTCGAGACCAAGTCCTTTAGCCGCTCCGCCTCCCTGAACGGCATCACCCAGTCGGCCGTCAGTCAGCAGCTCCGCTCCATCGAGCAGAGGTTGCGCGTTCCTCTTCTGGAACGCACCAGTAAGCAGTTTGCCCTGACCCGTGAGGGGCAACTGCTCTACGAGGCCAGCCGGGAGATCATCAGCCATTACCAACGTTTTCAACACCAGCTCGAGGAGATGCGCAACATCATCTCCGGCACGATCCGCCTGGTCGCCGTACCCAGCGTGGGCATCCACGAACTCCCTCCGCACATCAAGGAGTTCCTCCGGGCGTTTCCTCAAGTGAAAGTACAGGTCGATTACCGTCGCTCCAATGAGGTCTATGAGTCGGTGGCGGATGGCGATGCGGATGTCGGTTTCGTCGCCTTTCCCGCCCCGCGCAAAGGCCTAAAGGTGGAAACTTTTAAAAAGGACACGCTTCACATCATTGCCTCCCCCGGCCATCCCCTGGCCAAAAAAGGATCTGTGGCGTTGGCGGATCTGGCCCAATTCAAGATTGTCTCCCTCGCCCCGGAAATGCCCACCCGGCAAGGGCTGGATAAAATTCTCGCCGCCCGGGGTCTGAAATTTCAGCCCAAGATGGAGTTCGATAACGTGGAAACGCTGAAAAGCGCGGTGGAGATTGATGCCGGGGTCGCATTCCTGCCAAAAACCGTGGTGGCTGCGGAGTTGGCTGCGGGATCCTTGGTCACCGTTCCCCACGGCGGCCCGGAAATTATCCGCCCACTGGGCGTGGTTTCCCGGGCTTCCCGGGTCGTCAGTCCGGCCGTAAAACGGTTCCTTCGCGCTCTCAAGGGGTCCAAGGGAAACGGGACAGCAGATTCCGTGGGTTCGGTGGCCGACTAAAAGCTCGTTGCCGCAACGCTTCTCCGTTAGAAAGAGCGGTCCCTGATGAAAATTTCCCTGGAAAATGCCGGAGGATGCCGCCGTCGCGTCAAAGGCGAGATCCCGGCCGACCATGTCCGCAAAAAAGAGGAACAGGTAACCCTTTCTTTCCAAAAATCGGCCCGCCTTCCCGGCTTCCGTCCCGGTCGGGCACCGCTCGACATGGTTCGCAAGCGCTACGCCCCCGACATCCAGGCCGAGCTGCGGGACGTCCTGTTACGGGAGGGACTCCGGGCCGCCGTGGAAAAGGAGAAGCTCCAACTGGTGGATGACCCGGCGGTGGAGGAGGCTAATTTCGCCAAGGATCAGAAGTTCCAATTCATTCTCCGTGTCGACGTCGTCCCGGAGTTCAAAGTGCCAAATGCCAAGGGCCTGAAAATCCCGAAAAAATCACCCGAACCGGTGACTGACAAGGACGTGGAGACCACCTTGACGCAGTTAGCCGAACCGATGGCTCACTTCCACAATCTCGAACCCCGGCCCGCCCTGGAAAACGACTTTGCAGTAGTGGATTTTGAGGGTACCTGCGGCGGAAAAAAGATCTCCGAGATTGCTCCCCAAGCCGGACAGGTGGCTTCCGCCAAAAAGCTGTGGCTATGGCTCAAGCCGGATTCCTTTCTCCCCGGATTCTGCCCCGCCCTGTATGGAATGAAGCCCGGAGAAACCAAAGAGGTGCAGGTCAAATTTCCTGCTGATTTTCCCCAAGCTCCGCTCCGAGGTCAGACCGGGCGTTACTCCGTTACCCTGCTCGAACTCAAGGAGCGGCACGTGCCGGAACTGGACGAGGCGTTTTGCCAGGAACACTACAAGATTTCCCTGGATGAGCTAAAGAAGCGGGTGCGGGAAGATTTGGCCGCGTCGCGGGAATCCTCTGTCCGATCGGAAGATTCCAAGGCTGTCACTGAAGCCCTCATGGCTGCCGTGAAAATGGATGTGCCCGAGCCGATGTTGGAAGAGGAACGTCGTCGTCTCGTGGCCCGTCTGGTGGAAGAAAACCAGCGCCGAGGCGTGCCGCAGGACGAACTGATCAAGCATAAGGACGAAATATTGGCGGCAGCCGGCAGGAGCGCGGAAGAAAACGTGAAGCTATCCTTCCTTCTGCGAAAAGTGGCCGAAACAGAAGGCCTTACGGTGGAAGAATCGGAAATTCTCCATGAGGTTGCCCACCTCGCCGCCCACTCTGGCCAGGATGTCCGGCTGTTTGCCAAACGACTCCAGAAATCCGGCGCATTACCCTCACTTGCTGACACCCTGTTGCGCAGGAAGACCGTGGATTTCCTTTTGCAACATGCGGTCCGATCCTAGGATCTTGCAATGAACACAGAACCCCGCGCGGACTACTACGTCCCCAGCGTGATTGAACAGACGGGTCGTGGCGAACGCGCCTACGACATCTACTCCCGCCTGCTCAAGGACCGCATCGTTTTCATCGGCACGGCCATTGATGACACCATGGCTAACTCCATCATCGCCCAGCTTCTCTTTCTCCAGATGGAGGACCCCAAGAAAGACGTGAACATCTACGTCCACTCTCCGGGCGGGTATGTCACCGCCGGTTTGGCCATCTACGACACCATGCAATACATCACCTGCGACGTGGCCACCTACTGCATCGGCCAGGCCGCCAGCATGGGGGCGGTCCTTTTGGCCGCCGGCACCAAGGGCAAACGTTACTGCCTGCCCAACGCCCGGATCATGATCCACCAGCCGCTTGGTGGTGCCCAAGGTCAGGCCACCGATATCAGCATCCAGGCCCAGGAAATCCTGCGAGCAAAAAAACGGCTGAATGAAATCCTCGCCCATCATACGGGTCAAAAGTTTGAGACCGTCGAAAAGGACACGGATCGTGACCGTTTTATGTCTGCTGAGGACGCCAAAGCCTATGGTCTCGTCGATCACGTGGTCAGTTTCAACAAGCCTTCCCAGACCTCAAAATAATCCGGAGCCCCCGTGGCCCGCCCTACCCACCTCACCCTCTGTTCCTTCTGCGGGAAAAGCCATGCGGAGGTGAAGAAGCTGATTGCCGGCCCTGGCGTCTATATCTGCGACAATTGCATTACCCTTTGCACAAACATTCTCCATAAGGAGACTGGCGAAGGCGCCGTGGGCAAAGGCCCCCTCAAGGCCCTCCCGAAACCCCGGGAAATCCGGGCCGAACTGGATCGGCACGTCATCGGGCAGGAGCGGGCCAAGCGAACCCTCGCCGTCGCCGTCCACAACCATTACAAGCGGATCCGCGGGGAACATGGGGACACCCTCCCCACTGAACACGCCGATGTGGAGCTGGAGAAAAGCAACATCCTCCTGATCGGCCCGACGGGTTGCGGGAAAACCCTCCTAGCCCGGACCCTGGCGCGGATCCTTGATGTTCCTTTTGCGATTGCCGATGCGACCTCCCTGACCGAGGCCGGCTACGTCGGGGAGGATGTGGAGACCATCATCCTTCGTCTTCTCCAAAACGCCGATTATGACGTCAAGCGGGCGGAACTCGGCATCGTCTACATCGATGAGATCGACAAGATCGGCCGCAAGTCCGACAGTGCCTCCATCACCCGCGATGTCTCCGGCGAAGGGGTCCAGCAGGGTCTTTTAAAGATTCTCGAGGGGACCGTTTGCCACGTTCCGCCCCAAGGGGGACGCAAGCACCCCCAGCAGGAGCACATCGCCATCAACACCCAGAACATCCTCTTCATCTGTGGCGGAGGCTTTGTTGGTCTGGATGAGATCGTCCGGAAGCGTCTGGGCGGACGCTCCCTCGGCTTCGGCTCGGGCCCAGGATCCGCCCCGATGGTGGAAGAGGGACCCTCCCTGCTGCGCCATACCGAACCGGAGGATCTTCTAAAGTTCGGCATGATTCCGGAATTCATCGGGCGTCTCCCGGTTCTGACCCATCTAAATCCTCTGACCGCAGAGGAGCTCATCGCCGTGCTGACCGACACCAAAAATTGTCTGACCAAGCAGTACGCCAAGCTGTTCGGCATGGAGGGGGTGCGACTCAACTTCACCCGGGACGCCCTCAAATGCCTCGCCGACAAGGCCATGAAGAAGGGTACCGGAGCCCGCGCCCTGCGCAGCCTGCTCGAGGGCATGATGCTGGATCTAATGTACGAGATACCCTCCCGTGACGACGTGGAGGAGGTCATCATCAACCGTCCCGTGGCGGAGGGTCAGCGCACCCCCATTATTAAACGCAAGGAAAACCGCAAAGCCGCCTGATTTGTTTTTGCCCCTTGTTTTCCCAGAGTCCTAATTCCACTCCTTCATTCACCCACAAGGACGTGACCCGATTTTCTTAAGCCCCTCACTTAATCTTCCCCAAAGTTCCTCCATCCCCTTTTCTGTCTCATCCCCCATATGGGAAACGCGGAAGGTCTGACCCTTCAACTTGCCGTAGCCTCCGTCGAAAATGGCACCGTGGTTTTCCTTGAGCCAGGCGATCCACTTGGCCACATCGATGCCCTGCGTGTTTTTCCCGCAAGTCAGACTCAGGGACTCGTAGCCTTTTTCCGGGAACACCTCAAATCCGTTGACCTGGAGCCAGGCTCGGCCTCGCTCGGCGTTTTTGCGATGCCGCTCGTGGCGCTTGGTGATTCCTTCCTTCTCGATTTCCGCCAGCTTTACCTCCAAGGCGTAAAGGTGGCTGATGGAAGGCGTGCAGGGCGTCATGTTGCTTTCCGCCTGCTTTCGGAATTCCAGAAAATCGTAGTAGTAGCCGCGATCATTGATTTTTTCCGCCCGTTGGTAGGCGCGCTCGCTGACGGAAAAAAGGGCGGCGCCGGGAGGCAAAGCCAAGGCCTTCTGGGTGCCACAAAGCATCACGTCGAGACCCAGTTCATCAAAAGGGATCGGTAGGACACTGAAGGATGAAACGGTGTCCACAATCAGGAGCACATCGGGATATTTGGATCGGACCAGTTTGGCAATCGCCGGAAGCGGGCTGAGCACCCCAGTGGAGGTCTCATGATGGATTAGGGTCAGCGCATCATAGCCGCCTTGGGCCAGTTCCCGGTCAATCGCCTCAGGCTTGATCGCCTGCCCCCACTCAACCTGGACCTTGCCAGCCTGTTTGCCGCACTTCTGGGCAACATCGAACCATTTATCCGAAAAGGCGCCGTTCATACAGACCAGCACCTTTTTTTGGACCAAGTTGCGAAGGGAGGCCTCCATCACGGACCAGGCCGAACCGGTTCCCAGAAAAACAGGCTGCTGGGTCTGAAAAAGCTTCCTCAAGCCCGGTTGTACCCGGGCGTACAGATCCTGGAATCCCTTGCCGCGGTGGCCGATCATGGGCCCACCAAAGGCCTTGCGCACCGAATCGGAGATTTCCACCGGTCCGGGGATAAAGAGTTTGATGTGGGGCATACTTGGGGTAGATAAACCAAACGTGTCTATGCGCAAACTTATACTACTATCCCTTGCGCTCGCCAGCTGGATCCAGTTCGCACAATCCCAGATCGGCTCCAGAGGCGGCGCGGACGCAAGCGGCAGCATGCAAACCCACGCTGACGATGACGGCTATGTGGACAAACCTGACTCAACTCAACCGGACGAGCCGGTAGCCAAGGCAGAGCCAGTCGCCCGGGCGGTGGCAGCCACCCCCGCGGACGCTCCCCAGGTCGCCCAAGCTCCCGGGCCCGCCGTCAACGACATCATTAAGAATGCCATCCGCCGGGATGAAGAGCTTCGGGATTTGAGACAGGACTTTCTCTACCAACTCAAGGTTGTGACCGAGCGCTTGGATGACGACAACAAGGTGATTCCGGACAAAACCAAGACGGTTTCGGCCAAGATCAAGCCAGGCAAGGACATCACCTACTCGGCTGATTTCAACGACGACTCCAACTCCAAATCGGACAGTACATCCGGAAAATCCAAGGTGGCGGGGGTGGGTGCCGGACGAAACCTGCATAAGGGCTCGGACGATGATGACGATGATGACAAGGACAAGCAGGTGGAGGACGCCAAAAAGGTTAACGCCATGCTCGATATGGCCAAGATTGCTCCCCGCTACAACTATCAACGTCTTAACGATGAAACGGTCCGCAACCGCACCTGTTTTGTGATCAAGTTCACCCCAAAGAAGGACCAACCATTCTCTTCCCGGGAAGAAAAGGTCATCAACAAGGTGGGCGGAACCATCTGGATCGACCAGAACGACTTCAGCATCATCCAAACCAAGGGGAAGCTGACCGAAGAGGTCGATGTGGCTTGGTTTTTAGCCACCATGAAATCCCTCGACTTCAACTACCAGACCTCCGAACTGGATCTAGCCAACATCCCGGTTCCATCCGACTTTTCGATGAATTTCGACCTCAACATCATGGGCTACCGGCTTGCCCAACGGCAAAAAAGCTTCATGACGGACTATCAGAAAGTTTCGGGTGCAGCGGCGACAGGTTCCGCACTCCCTGCCCCGGCCAATTAAATTTGTTTCAGCTCCTCCGGTGACGGGAGGCGGCCAATTCGCTCCCCAGGGCCGACTGCCCGGCCCGGCGGACCCATCCCACATTTCTCCATAAAACAAACAGGCAGGCCGAACCAAGCAGGCATTTGATCGCCTGCAAAAATTGCGCGCTGTAGAGGTTGTTTTTCTGGGCTTGGAGAACCGATTTTCTCTCCCCCTCAAGTCTTTGCTCCGAAGCCTTGACCTCATCTCGGAGAGTCTTGAGGAATCCCGCCAAATCTACCGGCTGTTTTTTGGGGTTGGCCTGATTGTAGCGATCCACCATGGCCTGTTGCTGGTCCGGCGTCAGGTTGAGGGTGGCGTCCAGAACGGATTTCACCTTTTTGACCTGTTCCTCTACCTGGTTGGTGAGTCCGTAAGAGGCGTTCCGAAAGAGATTGGCCGAGGCATTCATGGCCACGGGAACCAGTAAGAGATAAATCACCGCCAAAACGGCCGGGAGGTGAGAAACGATTATAAGGGCCAACGCCTCGGGCTTTTTTCGCAGAAACCTTGGATGACAAAGAAGGAAAACGATGCCCAAAAACCCGAGAGGGATTCGGTCGGTGAGTTGGGATGAAAATTTTAATTCAGAGAGAGGGTTACGAAGCTGCAGCTCTCCAAGGGAGCCGAAAGTTTCAAAAAGAAAAAAGGCCAACAAAAGGATTCCCGCCAGCCGAAAAAGCCTGATTCCCAAAACAACTGCCCTTTCCGCAGGGCTCGACAGGGACTCGTTTTCCATAAGTACCGTTAGGGGTAATTCTGTTATCATATCCTGTCAGAGACAAGAGGCTTTATAAGACGCTCGCCCGGCAAAAGTCCTTTGCCATGATGCAAAGATGGCTTGGATTTGTTTTTGGATCTTTGCAACATCCGCCGGTTGGTCTCAGTTGGCCACGGGCCAGGAAAACAAGGACCCGATCTGGGCCCGCCAAGCCGTCTGGTATCAGATTTTTCCGGACCGGTTTCGGAACGGAGATCCCAAGAATGATCCAACTGCCGAATATGGTCGTGTTCCGGAGAAGATAAGGACCCGATGGTCCGTAAGCCCTTGGACCAAGGAGTGGTACGCCCTCGCGGATTGGGAAAAGGAATTGGCCGGAGATGTATACGGAACCAATGCCCACCGACGTTACGGAGGGGATTTTCAGGGCATCTTGGACAAGCTCGATTATCTGAAAGATTTGGGAATCACGGCCCTTTATCTCAACCCGGTCTTCGAATCACCTTCCCTTCACAAATACGATGCCCGCTCCTTTCATCACGCCGACCCTCATTTCGGTCCGGATCCCGAAAGCGACAAGGCCATGGTGGCCGGCGAGACAGCCAATCCGGAAACCTGGAAATGGACCGCGGCCGACAAAATGTTTCTCGAGTTGATCCGGCAAGCCCATCTCCGGGGGATACATGTGATCCTGGACGGCGTCTTCAACCATTGCTCGCCTGACTTTTTTGCGTTCGCGGATCTAAAAAAAAACCAGGAACAGTCGCCCTTTGTCCAATGGTTCCATGTGAAGTGTTTTGACGACCCCAAAACCAAGGATCGAGATGAGTTTGATTACGATGGCTGGTGGGGGGTGAAAACGATGCCGGAGTTTTCCGAGGTAACCGACAACCAGGGCCGAAAAAATCTTCATCCGGACGTAAAAGCATATCTCTTCGCCATCACCAAACGCTGGATGGATCCCAATGGCGATGGGGATCCCTCTGACGGCATTGACGGTTGGCGCTTGGATGTGGCCAACGAAGTGGGGACGGGGTTTTGGGCGGATTGGAACGCCTATGTAAAGCAATTGAATCCCCTTGCCTACACCACCCCGGAGATCTGGGTGGAGGATGCCCCCAACTTTGTGAAAGAGGGCAAGTTTGACGGGGTCATGAATTATTACTCTTTCAGCATTCCCATCAAGGGAGGCTTGATCGATGGCGTGTTGCCCATCAAGGAATTCATCCAGACCATGGAAGAACGAAGAAAACGCTTCCCCCCTGAACAGCAACCCCTGCTCCAGAACCTCTTTGACTCCCATGATACCGCCCGCATGGCCACCATGGTGGTGAATCGGGATCGGCCGTACTACTCTTCCACCCACGATTTTTCCTACGACACGGATGTTCACGCCGGAAGCCACGAGCGGCCCTACTTGGTTCGCAAACCCAACGAGGCGGAAAGAAAACTTCAAAGAATGCTGGTTCTTTTCCAGATGGTCTATCCGGGGGCCCCTTATTTATACTACGGTTCGGAAGCCGGCATGTGGGGCGCGGATGACCCCGACGATCGTCAACCGATGGTCTGGGAGGATTTGAAGTTTGAACCCCAGAAAATCAGCCCGGGCGGACAGCCCGAGCGGAACGATGATGTGAACTTCGACGCTTCTCTGCATGCCTTTTACCGGGACCTACGCAAAAAGCATCCGGTCTTGATCGATGGAGAATTTCGGGTGATTGGAGCGGAGAACAGCACCCGTACTTTTGCCCTTGCCCGCACAGGCTATGAAAACCTGGTCGCCGTTTTCAATCGCTCGGAATCCCCCCAAACCTTCCGATTTGTCGTGGGAACGACGGACGGCAGCACTCCTCCGTCCTTTCAGCCGTTCTTTACTTCCAGCGGGCCGGTCGGGGAGATTTCCGTAAAACAGGCCCAGAACAAGGCTGAGGTGACCCTGCCCGGACTGACAGGCGTTTTGTTAAAGCAGAACTAGGGCGAGCGCTCGATCGGCGCCCTTACCCGGTTGCCCCACTCCGTCCAGGAACCGTCATAGTTGCGCACTTTTTTCAGGCCCAACAAATAGCTCAACACAAACCAGGTGTGGCTCGACCGCTCCCCGATCCGGCAATAGGCGACGACTTCTTTGTCCGGGGATAGCTGACATCCTTCGAGGTAGATTTTCGACAACTCCTCGGAGGATTTAAAGGTTCCGTCCTCCTTCACCGCTGTTTTCCAAGGGACACTTTTCGCGCCGGGAATATGTCCGCCGCGCAGCACACCCTCTTGCGGATATTCCGGCATGTGGGTGACCTCTCCCTTGAACTCACCGGGCGAGCGGACGTCGATCAACGGCTTCTTTCCCTGACTGAAGGCCAAAGCGTCCTCATAAAAGGCGCGGATCTCCACATCCAGACGCCGGGCCGGGGCGGGATACGTGGCTGGATTCAACGCCACCTTGTCGCGGGTGAGCGGCCGCTTCTCCGCCACCCACTTGTCGCGGCCACCGTTTAGGATCTTTACCTTGGTGTGACCGAA
>RGTE01000004.1 GCA_010025475.1 Verrucomicrobiota bacterium | reverse complement strand
GCTTTGAGCTCTTGGATGCGCCGCCGAAACGGCTCAACGCGAAGGACACGCCGATTCCGTATCATCCGAACCTTTGGGCGGCGCATCGGCCGACGGCAGTGCGGATCGCGGCAGCGCTACGCGAAGTTCTCCGCTACTAAGGTAGCGAACCAAAGATTTCGTTAATGAAATCTTTCAATTAATCCGTGGGAATGCCGGGAACGGTCAGAGGTTGGCCGTTGTCCTTGGGGCCGAGGTTGAGGAGGAAGGGGACGGCGCATTTTGCCCACTGGGCGGCGTCGGGATAGTGGGAGGCTGACTCTTTTCCGAAGCAGTCCTGGAGCATTTCCGTGTTGATAATGCCGGGATTGAGGGCCACAGCAGCCATGCCGGCGGGCAGTTCCTGGGCGAGGGAGGCCGTCAGCCCTTCCACCGCGTATTTACTGGAGCAGTAACCGGAAACCTCCGGCGAGGTGGAGCGGCCCCAGCCGGAGCTGAAGTTCACGATCACACCCTTCCCGGTCTTCACCATAGCAGGGAGAAAGGCCCGGAGGACGTTGGCTAGGCCTTTCACGTTCACATCAATGACCCGATTGAAGCGATCGGCCGGCACTTTCCAAAACGGCGCGTTGGGATGAATGACGGCAGCATTGTTGAGGAGAAGATCGGGGGCGCCGTGTTTTTGCAGGGTCTGGTTCGCCCACGCCTCGACGGCGCGGGCATCCGCCACGTCCACGGCCGTGAAGGAGTGTGGAGAGCCGAACTCCTTTTGAAGATCTGCCATGGCCTTGGCGTTGCGGGCGCAACCGATAACCGTGTGGTCGAGGGCGGTGAAGGAGCGAACCATCGCGAGGCCCAGACCCTTAGAACATCCGGTGATGAGGATCAATTTTGAGGCCACAGATCTGAGAGTACGGTTTTTCGTTTACGCTTACGATTACGTTTACAAAAAGAGGGAGCTATCTGGCTGAAAACTGCAGGCAGAACCAGCGGCCGAGGCGGCCGCGGTGTTCCATCTTCCAGCCAAGTTTGGTGGCGGTGCGGATAATGCTGTTCTCCTGGCCCTTGAGGATGCCGGAAAGGAGAAGGGTCGTGCCGGCGCGGCGGTGGGGCTCGAACCGGGGCAACAGATGCAGGAGCAGATGGTCATAGAGGTTGGCGACAATCAGGTCGGTGCCGGGGACGGCATCCCGTAAAACGTCCCTTTGCCGAAAACAGACGCGTTTCCCCAATCGGTTCAGGCGCAAATTCCGCTCCGCTTCCTGCACGGCAACGGGATCACTGTCCCAACCTTCCACCCGGGCCCCCAGACGCGCGGCGGCAAGGCCGAGCACGCCCGTGCCGCAGCCGAGGTCCAGGACTCGGCAGGATTTCGGGCGGGAGCCGTGTTTTCGCATGAACTGCACGACATAGCGAAGGCAGAGGCGGGTGGTGGCGTGCTCGCCGGTGCCGAAGGCGGGGCCAGCCCGGATCTGGAGGCGGGGGATTCCGCGAAAATCTTTGGGGAGGAAACGAGCGTCGCTGGTGACGACCAGGTCGTAGCTGATCCGGAGATGGAAAGGGGAGGGCTTGCGCTGGTGGAGTTTGCGGATGCGGCCTTTCAGGCGGGTTTGGAGTTTTCGCAGGGGCAGGATTTTCGGGGAGTAGATTTGGAGGACAGCGGGCTGGCCGGGGCGTTTGAGCTGGGCGGAAGGCAGCGGGAGCTTGGCGGTGGCCAGCGTGCGGGTTTCGAGGACGTACATAGCTGAAGGCTAGTGGCTACATGCTGCAGGCTACAGGAATTCGTGAACGTGAATGTGAACGTGAAAGAAAGCCTGTAGTTGAAGGATACAAACTAGGTAGGCCACTTCCGCCGGAAGTGGTGCCACTTTTATCAAAAGTGGCCTACCCATATCGAAATTAGAACTAAAGCGCGGGGACGGAGGCGAGGAGGCGCTGGGTGTAAGGATGGCTGGGATGGCGGGTGATGGTTTCGGCAGAGCCTTCTTCCACCAATTTGCCGTGTTCGAGGACGGCGACTTGGTCGCTGACGTGCTCGATGACCGCAAGGTCGTGGGCGATAAACAGGTAGGTGAGGTCGAACTGGTCCTGGAGATCCATGAGAAGATTGACGATCTGGGCCTGGACAGAGACATCGAGGGCACTGACCGGTTCGTCACAGATGATGAACTCCGGCTCCACGGCCAAGGCGCGGGCGATGCCGATCCGCTGCCGCTGGCCGCCGCTGAACTCGTGCGGGAAACGGCGGGCGTGGGCGGGATCGAGCCCGACCAGCTTAAGAAGTTCCGCAACGCGGGCGGAGCGGTCGGAAGCGGACATTTTCGGGAAATGGATCTCCAATGGCTCGGCTAAGATGGTGCCGATGCGGAGGCGCGGGTTGAGGGAGTTGTAGGGATCCTGGAAGACCATTTGGATCCTTTTTCGGTAGGGGCGCAGGGCGGAGCCATCCAAAGAGGTGATTTCCTGGCCGTCATAGGAGGCGGAGCCAGAGGTGGGATTTTGGAGGCGGACGAGGACCCGGCCGAGGGTGGTCTTTCCGGAGCCGCTCTCGCCAACGAGGCCGAGGGTGGAGCCTTTGTCGATTTTTAAGGAGACGTCGTCGAGCGCCTTAACCACGCCGGTTTGGCGTTGAAGCAGGCCCGATTTGACGGGGAAGTGAACGGAGAGATTACGGATTTCGACGAGGGAGGGCATAATTAGATGAAGATGAAGTTGAAGATAAAGAAGGAGTGAGAGTTTTCATTTGGTAGCGAGGGCGGAGCGGTCGATGGAGGCGAGGCGCTGCTTGTTTTGGCCGAGCCGGGGGATGCAGTCGAGCAGCGCCTTGGTGTAGGGGTGTTGCGGGGCGCGGAGGATCTCCTTCACCGGACCCTGCTCGACGAGTTTGCCGTCCAGCATGACGAGAACGCGGTCAGCAAAATTCGCAACGATGCCGAAGTTATGGGTGATGAGCAGGACGGACATGCCGAATTGCTTCCGGAGATCGCGGAGGAGGTCGAGAATCTGGGCTTGGATCGTGACGTCGAGGGCGGTGGTGGGCTCATCGGCGACGAGGAGGCGGGGTTTGCAGGCCAGGGCCATGGCGATCATGGCGCGTTGCTGCATACCCCCGGAGAGTTGGTGGGGGTAGTCGGAGGCGCGTTTTTCAGGGTCGCGGATGCCGACGAGTTGGAGAAGGCGGGCGACCTCGGCGTTGAAATCGGGGAGATCGGGTTGATGTAACTGGAGCGCTTCGCGGATCTGAAAGCCGACCGAGAAGACGGGGTTCAGGGAAGTGGAGGGCTCCTGAAAGATGTAAGCAAGCTTGCCGCCGCGGGCTTTGCGAAGGATATCGCCGGGACAGGAAAGGAGGTCGGTACCGTCCTCCCACCGGACCGTGCCGGAGAGGGAGCAGGCAGGGGGAGGGGGGGTAAGGCGGGCAAGGGCCAGCGCAGCGGTGGTTTTCCCTGAGCCGCTTTCACCAACGACGGCGACGGTTTCTCCGGGATCGATGGAGAAGGAGAGGTTGTCAACCGCGGTGACGGGCTTGGAGCCGGAATCGAAACGGACGGTAAGGTTTTGGACGGAGAGCAGAGATCGGTTCATCGAAGAACTAAAGGGTAAGGGATGTTCGTTTACGTTTAGGATTACGTTTAGGGGTTGGAAGAATCATCGTCCGGGGAGACGGAAGCGGGGGTCGACGGCATCGCGCAGGGCGTCGCCGAGGAGGTTGAAGGCGATCACGGTTAGAATGATGGCGGCTCCGGGGGTGAGGAGCCACCAGAAGTTGAGCATGAAGATCTTGATGTCCTGGGCTTGGCCGAGCATCAGGCCCCAGGAAGAGGAGGGTTCCTGGATGCCCAGTCCGAGGAAGCTGAGGGCGGCTTCGCCGAGGATGTAGCCGGGGACGCTCAGGGTGGCGGCCACCACCAGATAGCTGAAGGTGTTGGGAAGGAGGTGGCGGAAGAGGATCACGGTGGGGCGTTGACCGAGGATGTTGGTGGCGAGGATGAAGGGCCGTTCCCGCAAGGATAGGACCAAACCGCGAACCACCCGGGCGGTTCCGGCCCAACCCAAGGCGGAGAGGATGACGACGATGAGGAGGAAAGTGGCGTCGGAGGGAAAGCGGGAGGAGAGGGCGGCCCGGAGGGCGAGGAGAAGATAAAGCCCGGGGACAGCCATGAGGAATTCTGTGAGCCGCATGGCCAAGGAGTCGGCCCAGCCGCCCAGGTAGCCGGCGAGGCCACCGATGGTCAGGCCGAGCAGGCTGGTGAGAAAGACGCCGACGATACCGATGCCCAGGGAGATGCCGGCGCCGTAAAGGAGGCGGGTGAAGACGTCACGTCCGGTGGCGTCGCTGCCGAGAAGATACAAAGCGGCAGGGGATTCGACCGTGACGAGGTGGGTTTTGGAGGTGATGAGCCCGAAGAGTTTGTAGGGCGGTCCCTCGGAAAACCATCGAAGCGGGGCGGCTTGGCCGGGGAGGGGTTCATAGGTGGCGGTGGATGGATCCACGAGGCGGTACAGACGAACGCAGAGTCGACCCTCCTGCCAAACCAGGGTAGTCGGGGGATGGTAGGTGCGATTCAGGTCCTGCGCAGAAGGGATCGTGGGTGCAAGAAATGGAGCTAAAGCAGCTGCGCCATAAAGCAGGATTAAAAGAATTGCAGAGACAAGGCCGGCGGGCCGGCGAAGCAGGGACTGGAAAAGATCAGCGACCATAACGAACCCTTGGATCGGACCAGGCGAGCGCGAGGTCCGAGATCAGGTTGCCGATGACCAGGAGGGTGCAGCCGACCATGACGGAGCCGAGCACGACGAATTGGTCCTCGCGAATGAAGGCCTCATAGACGAGACGGCCGAGGCCGGGATAGTTCATGACATTTTCCACCAGGAGCGAACCGCTAAGGAGCCCGGCAAAAGCGTAGCCGACGGTGCTGAGGAGCGGGTTCAGGGCGTTGCGGAGGACGTGACGGAAGAGGACAATTTTTTCCGGAAGACCCTTGGCGCGGGCGGTGGTGACGTACTCGGCGCGGAGGACATCGAGGACGTTGGCGCGGAGAACGCGCAGGGTACCGGCAACGCCACCAAGTCCCAAAACCAGCGTGGGAAGGACAAGATGCCAGGCGATGTCCAGCATTCGGGCGCCAAAGGGGAGGAAGTCGTGGTCGAGCGAGGTGAGGCCGCCGATGGGAAACCAGCCGGTTTGGGCAGCGAACCAGACGGCGAGAAGGGCGAGGAAAAATTCCGGGATGGCGAGGGCAAAGTAGGCGGCGCCGGAGGTGAGTTTGTCGATCCAGCCGCCAGGCCGGGCCGCAGCGAGAACGGCCAATGGGATGGCCAGGCCCCAGGCAAGGGCAAGAGAGCAGAGGGAGAGGAGGATGGTAGCGGGGGCACGCTGGGCGATGAGCTCGGCAACGGGCACCTTGTAGGTCCAGGAATAGCCGAAGTCCAAACGGAGGATGTTGCCGAGCCAGCGGAGGTACTGCTCGTACCAAGGGCGGTCGAGGCCGAAGGATTTCTGGAGTTCGGCGATGAGGGCGGGGTTGATGTCGCGCTGGGCCTTCACGGGGGTGAGGAAGTCGCCGGGAGCGAGGCTCATCAGGGCGAAGACGAGCAGGGTGACGGCGAGAAGCATGGGCACCAGGGTGCCGAGGCGGCGGAGGATGAAGGCGGTCATGGGGTGAAGACGGTCCAGAGTTCGTCGAGGTTCCAAACCAGCGAGCCGAGGGGCGGGATCTGGATGTTTTTCCAGCGGTCCTTGAGGCCAACGTAGGCGTTGGCGGTGACTAGATAGATGTAGGGGGTTTCATCACTCATGATCTTTTGAACCTCATCGAAATATTTTTTCCGAGTGGGGTAGTCGAGGGTATGCAGTTGATCGGACATGAGCTGATCGATCCGAGCTTCCCAAGGAGTGGCGGGGGTTTTCTGGTTGGGATGCCACTGGTGGAGGCGACCCTTGGAGGAGAAGACGGACATCCCGCCGGCCGGATCGCCGCCTCCGGTCAGACCGAGCAGGCCGGCCTCGTAGTCGAAGGAGTCCTGGATTTTTCCGACGAAGGTTCCGAAGTCGAGGAAGGCGAGGTTCACGGTGATGCCGAGCTCGCGCATGTTCTCCTTGAAGACGGTGGCCATATTCACGCGGAGCTGGTTTTCCTGGTTCGAATTCAAGGTGAACTCAACGAGGTTGCCCTTCGCGTCGTGCAACCGACCGTCCTCGCCCAGGCGGAAGCCGGCTTCGGTCAACAGGGCACGAGCCCGGGCGGGGTTGTAGGGATACTGCGTGACGTTGGGGTTGTACCACTTTTTGTTGGCAGGGGTTTCGGGGCCCCAGAGAGGCTGGCCACGGCCAAAGAGAACGCCTCGAACGATGCCCTCACGATCGATACCGGAAGAAATCGCCTGACGGAAGCGCCGGTCGGTGAACCAAGCAAGCTTGTGGGGTTGGACGAACGGTTTGCCTGAGACGTCCTTCCCGGGGTTTTGATTGAACCAGATGAAGCCGGTGTTGGGGGAGGGGCCGCGGTTGTGGACGAGGAAGTCGTAACGTTTCGCGAAACGCTCGATCCAGGCGACGTTGTCGGGGGAGAGTCCCTCGGCATCGGTCTGACCGGTGGCGAAGGCGAGGGTGCTGGCGTTGATATCCTTGACCAGCTTTGTGACGAGAAAGTCCACGTAGGGAAGGCGAACCCCGGCGGAATCGGCCCGCCAGTAATGAGGGTTGGCCTCGAAAACGATCCTTTCCGCCGGTTGGTAGGAGCGGAGGCGGAAGGCCCCGGTACCGACGAGGGTTTGGGGTTCGTATTGGGCGGCACGGACATTCCAGGCTTTTTGGAGCGTGCCGTCCTGAAAGGCAGTTCCGAGCCGGTGTTTCGGCAGGATGCCGACCCCGCCGACGTATTCGAGAAAGGGGGCAAAGATTTCCGCGGTGCGGATCCGGACGGTGAGGTTGTCGACTTTTTCCACGAGGAACGGTTTGCCGTCGATCGAGAGGTCGAAGGCGGAGCGGTTGGGGTAGCGGGGATCATAAATGGCCTGGAAGGTAAAGAGGACATCGTCGGCCGAGAAGGGGGCGCCATCGGACCAACGGATGCCGGGCCGGATGAAAAAGGTGAAGGTTCTATTGTCCTTGCCGATTTCCCAGCGGGCCGCGAGGCCGGGTTCGATTTCCTGGGTGACGGCGTTGTAGCGGGTAAGGGAATCGAGAAAGAGGCCGATAAAACCGCCGGAGGTGGCGTCTTCCGAAACGAGGGGATTGAAGGTGGAGGGCTCGCCGGGGACCGACTGGATGAAGACCCCGCCCCGGCGGCCAGGCTCCACCCGGGCGGTGTCGATGCCGTCCGGGAGGGGAGGATTCTCCCGGGCAACGGGAGGGGTCTTGGTACAGGAAGAAAAAAGCAGCAGGAAAAGGAGCGGCGAAACCAGACGTGGCATTCCGGAAAGTTTAAGGAAACCGAAACCGAACCCAACCCTATTTGTCCGCGGTCTTGTCCAGCCCGTGGGAGCCGATGAAGACGAAAGCAAGGCTCCAACCGGAGAAGGCGAGGAGGAAGAAAGGAACCTGCAGGGTGAGGGGAAGGCCGTAGAGGAAGACGAGGATCGGGCCCCAGTAGAAAAAGTCGGGAATCAGGAGGGGGACGACGCGGTCGCGATAAAGAGGCCAGCCCCAAGCACGGAGGATTCGAGCCGGCGACCAGCCCAGCTCCAGCCAGAGGAAGTAACTGACGCTCATCGGCAAGGCAACCCATGGAATGAAGCCGAAGAAGTCCAAGGCCATCTTGGGAAGAATCACCGACCAAGAGTTGCCGACGCCGAAAAGAAAGGCCTGAAGAATGTAAAACAGATCCACGAGGAGGCCGTTGAAGCCAAAGAAGACAAAGTTCCAGCCCAGCTGGCGGAAACGGGCGCGGGACCAGGTGCGGTCCGGTCCGACGAGCGTGCGGACGGATTCCGGCAAGATGGTGCCGGCCAAGGCGGTGAGGAGGGCGGAAAGAAGCAGGCCTCCGGAGGCTTTCCAAGCGGCAAAAGCGTCGATGGCGTGCTGGACGGAGGGGAAGTGGTAGTAGGCGAAGTAGAGGCCGATGGCCACGGCCTGAAAGAAGAAAAACGCGCGGTAGAATTTCCGGACGGCGAGAATCCCAGGCCGGGCCGCTTCCCTTAGGGTCCAGGAGGAGGACAAGCGGTCAGGCCTCGAAGGAGGTGCCGCAACCGCAGGTTTGTTTGGCGTTGGGGTTGACGATTTTAAAGCCCGTGTGGGTTAACTCCTCCTCGTAATCCAGGGTGCAGGCGTCCAGAAGGGGGGCGCTGTCTGCGGCCACAAAAAGCCGGGCTCCTTCCTGTTCGAGGCGTTGGTCGGTGGCTTCCGCCGGGGCCACGACCATGCCGTAGGAAAGCCCGGCGCAGCCGCCTTTTTCAATGAAGAGGCGCAGACCCTGTGCGGGATCCCGGCCAGAGGTGAGCTCCCGGATCCGGCGGGCGGCATTGGCAGTGAGCTGAATCATGGGAGAAGGATAAAATTCAAAATCGCAAGTGTCAAAGAACGAGGGCAGATGATTTCTGGGCGTTCGTTTACGATCACGTTTGCCTTTACGCCCTCTTTGACTTTGAGGTTTCCGTAAACCTAAACATAAACGCAAACGAACAAACTGAAATTAGCGGGCAAGGCTTGCAAGCAGACGCGATGGCAGATTGAAGAAAGGATTTTGATCAGCGAGTCTTGCGTCTATGCACGGGTTGGAGCTGGTTCAAGATCTGGCGGTGGTGATGGCGGCGGCGGCCGTGGCCACCATCCTTTGCCAACGGTTGAGGCAGCCGGTGGTGCTGGGCTACATCCTGGCGGGGATCGTGATCGGACCGAACACCCCCCCGATCACCATGGTGACGGACGAGGCCGCCATCAAAACGCTGTCCGAACTCGGGGTCATCCTTTTGATGTTCTCCATCGGCATTCATTTCAGCTTCCGGAAACTGCGGGAGGTGGGGTTGGCGGCGGTGATCGCAGCGGTCGTGGAGATCGCCGGGATGTTCCTGTTGGGGCATGAAGCCGGAAAATGGCTGGGTTGGAGCCGGATGGACTCGATTTTCTTGGGGGCGGTTCTTTCCATCTCCTCCACCACGATCATTGCCAAGGCGCTGGAGGCCATGGGGCTTTTGCGGAAGGAGTTCTCCCGACTGGTTTTCGGGATCCTGATCGTGGAGGACATCCTGGCGGTGGCGATGCTGGGGGTCCTCACCCATCTCGGAAGAACCGGGGAAGTGGATCTGGCGTCCACCGGAACCACGATGCTGTCCCTGACCGCTTTTTTGGTGGGCGTGGCGGTGGTGGGGTTTTTGGTGATTCCTCGCCTGATCGACCTGGCAAGCCGGACGGAGCTGGAGGAGGTCCTGCTCATCACCGTGCTGGGCATCATTTTCGGAATCTCGCTGCTCGCCCAAAAGCTGGGCTTCAGCGTGGCGTTGGGCGCCTTTCTGGCGGGGGCGGTGTTGGCCGAGGTTCGCCAGGTGAAGCGGATTGATCGTCTGGTCGGGCCGCTCCGGGACGTTTTCAGCGCGATTTTTTTCACCTCCTCCGGAATGCTGATCAAATTCGATTTCCTGAAAGAGGGTCCTGGCACGGTGGTTTGGATCATGCTGCTGGTCGTCGTCGGCAAAATCATTTTCAGTTCGCTCGGAGCCTTGCTGGGAGGATGTGACCTAAGGACCGCCACGCGGGCGGGGTTTAGCCTGGCCCAGATTGGCGAATTTTCCTTCATCATAGCGGGGTTGGGGATGACGCTCGGGGTGATGAGCGAGCGGTTGTATTCCATCGCCGTGCTGGTTTCGGCGGGCACGACCCTGACCACGCCGTACCTGATTTCCGGATCCGGAGCCGCGGCGGGTTGGCTGGAGCAAAGGGGCCCTTTGTGGTTCACCGAATTTTGGAAAACCTACCAATCCTGGCTGAGAAGCTTCGGAGCCACCTCACGGGAAAAACACCGGATGGCCTGGGGTTTTATCCGCAAGCTGGCGGGCCAGTTGATGCTGCAGCTGACCCTGATCTCGGCCTGCCTGCTTTCCGCCGCGGCGTTATGGCGCACGTATGGGGATCGTTTTCCGGATCGGTTTGCCGTGGCGGATTGGGGAGCCCCCCTTTTCTGGGCGGGAGGAGCCTTGTTGGCGTTGCCGGTGGTGGTGGCATGGATTCGAAAGTTCCTCGCCCTGGGGGTTCTGGTCTCGGAAGTGACTTTTCCAAGGGCGGATCAGTTGAGTGCCCGGAAGCTGGCCCAAGGCCTGTTTTTGGGAATCGGATACCTTTTTTTTGCCTTATGGCTTATCCTCTTGAGCGCGCCCCTGTTGCCGACCGGCAAACTTCTCCTGGGTCTCTTTGGTTTGGCCGCCTTGCTCGGTGGGTTAGGGAGAAAAAGGCTCGTGCGGATTTACTCGCAGGGGCAGGCCAAGATTCGCGAGACCTGGGAGACCCCGCCGGACCAAGATGGGCTGAATCTGCCCGGCGAATCGACCGTGCACGTGCATCAGATCGATCCCCGGTCGCCGCTGATTGGCAAGACCCTGGCGGAAACCGGCCTACGGAAAAAGACCGGGGCCGTGATTGTGGCGATTGAACGAAAGGCAAGAAACATGGTTTCGCCCGGACCCGAGACGGCTTTGGAGGAGGGTGACCAGTTGTTTGTGTTTGGGGAAAAAGAACAGATCCGGGCGGCGGACGAATATCTAAGACGGGAGGGGGCGACGGAGGTTTAGCGGCGGGAACGCGCCCCCGGACGGGTGCGGTACCAGTGAAAGAGGGAGAGTTGGGCCAGACCCCGGGCGGGGCCGAACTGCTGTTGCGACCAAGCTTCCCAGTCCCCGGGGCGCAGGGTCCGGCGTCGTCCGGGAAAATAGAGGTGATGCAGCAAACGGGTCACCCAGACATCCACGGGAAAAGCGTCCCACCGTCCGTAGGCGTAAAGGAGAACACACCGGGAAATCTTGGGGCCGACTCCGGGGAGTTGCTCGAGATGTTCCGCGGCCTGCTCCGTGGGCCATCGGTCCGGGATCTGCAACCGCTGAGGTTCTTGGGCGAGGATCTTGGCCGTGGCGGCCAGATGTTTGGCGCGGTACCCCAACTGACATTGACGAAGCGCTTTTTCTCCTGCCTTGGCGAGGCGCTGCGGCGATGGAAAGTTGCGCTGGGGACCTCCAAAAAACCGACGAAGGCGTTCGTTGATCTGGCGGATCTGGACAATCTGTTTGAGCGAGGAGCAGATAAAATTGGCGAGACATTCCCAGGGGTCTTCGCGAAGAGGACGGAGTCCGGGAAAAGCCTCGCGGGCCCTGGGAAGCCACGGATCCTGGCGGCAGGGAACAAGGAGAGATTCCAGATCGAGGTCGAGGCTCAAATATTGTTCCAGCCGGAACGGTGAGAGAAGTGGGTTATTCCAGAGAAGTTGTCGGTGCTTGACCATCAAGGTAACCGGCATTCCTTGAATCCATCCCGTGAAGCTTCCGGGGGAAGTCTCGTTCCAGCAGAACGACTGACCACCGAGCAGCGTGGAGGCCAGGTCCAGCGGAACGGAGAGTTGCAGGGCAGGCATGGTGGGGAAAAGCTTAAGGCCTGATGAGGGGGGTCAAAAGCAGAGGATGAAGAACCCGTGGGCAATTTGCCTGTTTGCGGTCGGCCTCCTGGCCAGGTCTCCTTTGGCGCAAACCGAGGATGAGCCGGCGCAAAAGGCGGAGGCGGTCTCGGAGGGGGTTCGCGCCACCGAACCGCACGGTGAGCCGGTTCGAAAGGCCGAGCGGGCGGTGAAACCTCCCACCAACACCGGGGCTCCCATCCGTCCCGGCGAGCCCGTTCGGGTGGCGGTGGAGTCCCCCAAGGAAGGGGAAGTGATGCCGTGGGAAACCGTGGATGTGTTTGTCCGCGCGGAGAATTATTCCATCGGGGAGGGGGGGAACCGGCTGCAGGTGATCGTCGACAATGGCTCGCCAATCGAACATGGAAATGACCTCAAGCCGGTGGTGTTGCACGGGCTGGCACCGGGCGCCCACGTCCTGCGGGTCTATGCGGTCAAACCGGACGGAAAAATGTTGGCCGATCCGGAGGCCAGTGCCCGGGTCAATTTTTATGTGCGGCGGCAGGACTTTTCCAATTTTCAACCCTGGGACCGGCCCTATCTGACGGTGAATCTTCCCCCTGATGGGATGGTTTTTCCGGATTCCGAGGGCAAGGTGTGGCTGGATTTCCGGGCCCACAATGTGACTTTGGCCAAAGAGGGACACCGGGTGCGCTTTCACCTGGATGGCGTGGAGACCATTCTGCCGAACGGGGATCCTTATGCGTGGACAGGTCTTTCCGAAGGGCGTCACCGCTTGGTGGTTGATTTGATCGATGAAGACGGGGACCCGGTTGCGGAGATTTTTGCCCGGGTGGAGCGGACCTTCGAGATTCCGCGGATGGTCAAAGCCGTGAATCCCCACGAGTTGGACTCGGCGAACCTCTGGCTCAGAAACCGGGGGCAGACCAATTCAGACGCCGATGCTTCCCGGGAACGGCAGGATTCAAACACGGCACCCCGGCTCCGGCGTCCGGACTGATTTTTGGATTCCCTGTCCCGTTCCGGCCTGCCCCCGCCGCTGGAGAGTCTTGCGAAAGGGAAACAGGGGGGCGCATAGTTCCAGTTCCCATGATCCCTGACTTTTTGTGGAGTTTGCCCGATCTGGTGTTGGTGGGGCTGTCCTTCGGGCTTTTTGCCGCCCTGGGTCTGGTTTTGCCCAAAGTGGGCCGACGGCTTTGCGGGCGGATGGCCAACGAACCTGAAACCCGTCTGGTGGACCGGACCCAACGCGGGTTGCGGGCTTTTCTCGTGTTTCTGTTGGCGCTGACTCTGAATGACGTGCGGGAAAAGTTTGTCCGGATGGACGGGGAGGCGGCGCGGGAGGCGGGCGAGATCAAGTTGCTGCACCGCCAGTTGGAGATCGATCCTTCGCCTTGGTCCAAACGTGAGAGGGAACTGCTCCGGGATTACGCAGGAGCGATCGCGGAGGATGAGTGGAAGAGCCTGGGGGCCCGACCCCCGGCCCTTTCGGCAAGAGCGGATGAGATTCTTGCGGAACTCCGCCGGCTGGCAAAATCCCGGGCCATGACGGAGCGGGGGAGTGGCGAGGGAAACGATCTCTGGACCCGGCTCAACGAGCTCGAGGATTTACGGCAGGCCAGGTTGCAGAAAGCACAGGCATCCACGGCCCCGTTGTTTTGGATCGTGATCGGACTGATGATGGTGTTGGAGTGCCTGATGACCACCGAATCGAAAATGACTCCGCGCCGGAAGTTGACCTTGGGGGGCTATTACGGATGTCTGGGCATGATTATCAGCCTGATTCTGATTTTTGAGCGGCCTTTTAGCGGAACCACCCGGCTCTCCTCCGAGCCGTTCCGTCAGGTGGCAAAACTTCCCGACCGCTAATTTCCCCTTCGCAAGCGGGCCTGGATCCGGCGCATGGAAAGGGCGCCGGTCCGGGACGAGTCACGGAAGCCGGCGAGGTGGAGGATTCCATGAAGAATATAGGTGAGGAGTTCGTCCCGAAAAGTTAGGCCGTGGCCTTTGTGTAATTCGGCGGCAACCGCCGGGCAAACCACGATCTCCCCGTGGGGAAAGGCGAGGACGTCGGCTGGGGCGGGATCACCCAAATGGCGTTGGTGGAGCCGGCCGCTTTCGCGCGCGGAAACCAGCACAATGCTCAGTTCGTGAGGAAGACGGCGAAGACGGGTGGAAGAAAAGCGGCCCAAAGCCGCCGCCACCTTACGATGCAGGTAGGCCAGATTCGGCGGATACCGTCTTTGACGGTTGATCCACCGAAGGGTCGGCTTTTTTGGATCCACGGCGGTCCTTGGGGTAACGGATACGGGGGCGAAGCAGGTTTTCCACGCCTTCGGCCAGGGCCTTGCGGGCGGCCTGCCACTGGGCAGGAGTCAATCGGCATTCCGACCAATGGCCTTCCCTCTCGCGTTCGTGGAAAAGCTGGTCCACCAACTTGGCGGCATCTCCCGGCGCGGGTTTCTCCAGGGCCCGGGACGCGGATTCGGCCGCGTCAGCCAGCGAGAGGATGGCGGTTTCCGGCGACTGGGGATTCGGCCCGGGATAGCGAAAGGAGGATTCATCGACCTCCGGAATATCCTCCTCCCTCAGCCGCAGAATCTTTCCGCCAGAGCGGGCGTCTTTTTCCTGCTGCAGGGCTCGTTGGTAAAAGTACCAGACCAGACCGCGACCGTGGTGTTCCCGGATGGCCTCCCGGAGGCGGCGGGGGAGACGATGTTGGCGGGCGAGGGCAATGCCGTCCTTCACATGCGCGACAATGATCAGCGCACTCATCGAGGGAGAAAGGGAGGCGTGGGGATCGGAATTTCCAGCGCTAAAATTCTCCGTGAAATATTCCGGGTTTTTGAGTTTGCCAATGTCGTGAAAGAGGCCCATGGCCCGACAGGCGCGGGGGTTGGTGACCCCGGTGGCGGAAGCCGCCGCCTCGGCGAGGTGGCCGACCAGGACGCTATGGAGGTAGGTGCCGGGGGCTTCCAAGGCGAGTCGCCGCAGGATGGGCCGGTCGAGGCTCATCAGTTCCAGCCAGGAAAAATCGGTGGTGCGGTCGAAAGCCGACTCGAGGACAGGAAGAAGCGCGCCGACGATGATGGCGCCCAACAGTCCGAGAGCGGCCGCGGAAATCGCCTCCGCCAAAATGACCTCCCAAGTGGCCGTGAAGGAGAGACCCGCTCCCAGAACCGTGGAAAGAAGCGCGACCAGGCCGATCCCGGCTCCGGCCTTGAGCAGATCGGAGCGATGATAGATTTTTTGGGAAAGCACGACGGCTCCGATCCCCGTGGTGACAGAGGCGACAAGGTAGCGGTGGTCGGGGCGAAGGAGAAAAAGTTCCGAGAGTCCGACGAGAACCACGAGAAGAGATCCCGCCCGCGGCCCCACCAGAGTGGTCAACGTGAGAGCAGCGAGGGCGGGGGGGAGGAGGTAAATTCCGGCGCTGAAGGCGTGGTGGTGGGCCAAACGCAAAAGGAGAAGGATAAAAGCAACATTTCCCAGGAGGGTGAGCAGGAAAAGACCGAGCAGGCGGTTGCGGATGAAGGCCTCGGGGAGAACGATGGAAAGAACCAGCGGCAGGACAAACGCCGTGAAAAAGACGGCGATCCAGGCCGCGGGGCTGTGGGCGGCCGGGGTCAGTAAGGAAAGTCCGTAGGTCAAGACGGCCGCGAGGGCAAACAGGGAGGAGCGGATGCGCGGATCGGATTCGAGCCGGTGTTCCGCCACGGCCCGCCCGGGGAGCGGCGCCGTGGAACTCACAGCGTGAGGCTGGTCTGGCGGACTCCGCGATGCTCCTTGTAGGCGCGGACAATTTTTCCGACGAGCTCGTGCCGGATGACATCGGTGTCCTCAAAACGGACGAAACCGATGCCGTCGACGTTGGCCAGGGCCTGAACGGCCTCCACGAGGCCGGATTTGCGGTGATGGGGAAGGTCGACCTGGGTGGGATCCCCGGTGACGATGCATTTCGAATCCGGGCCGAGCCGGGTCAGGAACATGAACATCTGCTCCGTGGTGGCGTTCTGGCCTTCGTCGAGGATCACAAAAGCACCGGTGAGGGTGCGGCCACGCATGTAGGCAAGGGGGGCGATCTCGAGAATGCCCTTGTCCATCATCTTTTGGATCTCCTCGACATCGAGCATGTCGTAGAGCGCGTCGTACAGGGGGCGGAGATAAGGAAAAATTTTCTCCTGGAGGTCGCCGGGCAGGAATCCCAGGGCTTCTCCGGCCTCCACCGCAGGACGGGTCAGGATAATGCGGTTGATTTTATCGGTCTTGAGATAAGAGACGGCCATGGCCATGGCGAGGTAGGTCTTGCCGGTGCCGGCAGGCCCCAACCCGAAGACGAGATCGTTGCGGCGGATTTCATCGACGTAGGCTTTTTGGAGGAAGGTTTTTGGAATAATGACGGGTTTCTTGCCGGAGACCTGGATCCGGGTGGACCAAATGCTCTCCAGCTGTTTTCCTTCGCCGCGTTGGACGGCCTTCAGGGCGTAGAGAAATTCGTGCCGGCGGATGCGGAGGCCGTGCTGGTGGGCCAGATGGAGTTGCCGGAAGAGTTCCTGGGCGGAGGTGACGGAGCCGTTGGCCCCATCGATCTTCAATTGGGCATCCCGGGCGGTGAGTTTCACGCCGAGGGCGGACTCCGTCTCGCGGAGGAGGGTTTCGTCGGCGGCGTAGAGTTCCGAGAGGGCGTGGGCGTTCTCGAAGGTGAGGGTTTGGGCGTGCGGGGCGTTCAAGCTACGAGGTTTTTGTAGGGGAAGGAGGGCGGGAGGGAAGAAAAGATATTTGGCGTCACGGAGTCGTCACTGGAGGCGGGGATCCAGGGAGGAGGCTTTTCGTTTCAGGGTGGCGAGGGTTTCTCCGACGGCACGGGAGGCGCCTTTTGAGTCGAGGGGCAGGGCTGGCCCGGGCTCCAGGGAAGGGATCAGGGCGCAAAACTGGTCATTGATCATGACGCCGAGGAACTCGCCGTTGAGCGAAAGGACGAGGTCGCCGGCCTCGGGGGCGTATTCCCCCTGAAGGCGGTTGAGAAAGCGGGAATCCATTTCGAGGTAACCGGGAAAGGAAGGTTCGAGCTTGAAAGAGCACTCGCCGTAGCCTTTGCCGGAGGGGGAGATGAGCAGGGCCTTGGGAAAGCGAAAAGGGTCGGAGGCAATGCGGTAAGCCAGTTCCGGATGTTTCTCCACAAGGGCCAGTTCCACCGGGGCAAGCAGCAGGCGGGGATCGGAACCCTTGATGGATTCCAGAGACGGCAGGGGCTTGGGAAAGTTGGATGGAGGTGGAAGCGTCAGGGTGCCGGTGAGAGAGTCCCAGGAGCTTTCGGCATCTCCCAAACGAAAAGGGGTTTGATCCAAGGGAACCAAAGCCGCGGTGCGCGTGCCGTCGGTGAGGAGGATCGGTTTGGCTTCCGTCCGGCGGATTCGCTGGTTTTGGACGGAAGGACGCTCCGCCATCAGCCGGAGGGTGGCGCGCCGGTTCAGATAATCCGCATAAAGGGCGTTGGGGGCGACGGGCCGATATTCGCGGATCTCCTGGGTGATCTGGCCGGACTTTTCCGCCAGCTGGGTCACGCCTTGGGACAGGGACTGATTTTGTTCGATCAGCTTTTTCTTTTCCTCCTCGGCCTGCCGGAGAGTTGCCGTGGTAAATTTGATTTTTTCCTCGGCGGACTTGGCCTGAACCTCGGCAACGGTCAGCTGCGAGCGAAGCGCATCCGCCTCCGCGCGGAGCTTTTCCCTGGCCTGGCGGAGAGTTTCCGCCTCGGCCTTGGCGGATTCCAAGGCAGTGCGGGATCGTTCCGCCTCCACTTGGGCCTGTTGGGCGAGACGGACGGCTTCCTGTTCGCTTTTTTGAAGCCGCTCGGAAAGTTCGGTGGTCCGGGCGCGGGCCTGGTCGAGGACGGCGGCACGGGAACGGGACTCGTCCCGGCTGGTGGCCAAGTCGCTGGCGAGTTTTTCCCGATTTGATTTTTCCTCTTCCAGGGAGAACCGGAGAGCGGCGACGACATCGTCCTGGGCCGAGGTGGGGCGGGCAGCGATGGGAGCCGCGGTCGGAGCCTCGGTTTTATCCCAGCGCGTCAGGGCCAGCAGGTTGAGAAGCAGAAAGTCGCAAAGGATGAGAAGAAGGGTTTTGTTCACGGCGGCGGGCGGCGGGACGGGCCCGGAGGAGAACCCCTAGGTTTTGCCGGGGGGAAGCAGGAGGCGCTGCTTGCAGGCGCGGACATGAAAGATCTTGATCAGGGCGACACAGGTGATGCCGAAAAGGTTGGAGGAGTAGGCGGCGAGAAGGCTGGGCTGGATCACGCCAAGAACCTGCAGGACCAAAGCGATGGCCGTGCCACCGATGCCCACGTAGAGACCCGCATCAAAAAGGTTATCGTCGTTCTCGAGCAGACGCAGTTTGAGGGCCGGGTCGCCAGGGCCGGTTTCGATCTGGTGGATGCGCCGAACGCAGATCCGGTAGACCATGATCTGGACGCTGAGAAAGATCACCAGGGTGATGACATTGGTCGGTTCCATGGAAAATCCGGGAGAGGACTTGATCTTAACCAAGGAGCCTGGCAGGGCGAGACTCAATCGGTAGGTGGGAAAGGGTTTCGGGCGGGTCACGGAGGGCTCGGGCAAACTGCCGAGCAGAAGGGCAAGCATCACCGCTTGGGCCAGAATCGGAGCCGGACGCCACGGGCCCGGGTTTTCCGGGGAGGTGGGATGCAGAATCGCCCAGAGAGCCTTCACCCAAAACCAGGAGCCAAGCAGCAAAAGAACCGCCCGAAGCAGAAGAAGAGGCTTTTCCCAAAGAAGCAGCCAAGGGACCAGAGCCGGGGGGATGGAGACGGGATTGGTAAAAATGGGGCAGCGTCTTTGGACCAGAAGCTCCAGGGAACCGCGGCCGGATCCGAGGCTGGAGGAGAGAAGCGCCCAAGGTTTTTGGGCGGATTCGGGGAGGCGGGTGAGACGATCGGCCGGACCGGCCCACATCGCGGCGGCAAGGAGGAGATCCCCCGGTTCGGCAGGAGAGCGAGCCTGTCCGGCCAGCCAGTCGAGAGTCGCCAAGGTTTGCACACCCCCGACGAGTTCCCGCAGGGAGTCGTAGTCGAAGCGCCGGGAAAGGGAGAGCAAGGAAAGCAGGGCGGGTTGAAGCGGGCGAAGGGAGCGGTCCTCGTTGGCCGCATAGGCGATTGTCTTTAGTTCGCTGGCGAGGGCAGGTGAAAAAGCGGAGGTGTCGAGCAGGTGGGCGGTGAGGAGGGTAATCGCTTCCAGGGGCTGACCCCCGGGCTGATTGGCAGGAAGCAGGGGCGGCAGGGGTTTGAGTTCGAGCGATTGCAGAATCGACTGAACCCCCGGGGACGGATTGCTTTGAAGGGTTTGGCGAAGACGGAGGCGAATCGGCTCGCGAAGCAACAGGGTCAGAACGGCTGGCGGGCTGTTGACATTTTTTTCAAAAGCCAGGCCCGATGTGGCGAGCACCTGTTCGAGACGCGGATCACGCGTGCCGAGCCAGGTCAGGTCGCGGCGGGAGGACAGGATGGTCCGGGCAGAAGCCACCGTTTCCGAACCGCCCGGCAGGTCCATGGATTGGGCGAGCAGGGCCAGCCGGAGGCCGGCTCCGAGATGTTCCGAATTCAAGAGGGAGGCTGCCAGTTCCGAAAGGGAAGGAGTGCCCCGACCGGCCGCCAGCAGGACTTTTTCCTCGAGGGCGTGATACCGGACAGGAAGAAGCAGTCCGGCGGCGAGGAAGACGGCGCCGGCGATGACCAAGGACGAGGAGGTGGTTTTCAGGAATAGAAACGCGGGATGCGCGGAGCGATGCGGGTAAAGATTTCCCAGGGAATCGTGCCTGCCTCGCGGGCGAGATCGGCGGCGGACCGCTGTTTTGGGCCGGAGGATCCGATCCAAATGACCTCATCGCCCCGTTTCACGGAAGGCAGCGTGGACACATCCAGCATGGTCATGTCCATGGTGACGCGACCCACAATCGGGCAGAGGCGCCCGCGGATCAGGGCGTGGCCGCGATTTCCGAGTGAAAAGGGAAGACCATCGGCGTAGCCGGTGCCCACCGTGGCAAGGTGGAGATCGCGCGGGGCGCGGAAGGTGGCGCCGTAGCTGACGGTTTCCCCGCGGCGCACCTTGCGAACCATGAGAATCCGGGATTTCCAGGAAAGAACCGGTCGGAAAGGGGCGCGACCCCCGTCCCGGGGATCAATGCCGTAAAGGCCAAGACCCGGCCGGATATGCGTCATCGGATGGGGCTGGCGCCCCAGGCTAGCGGCGGTGTTGGCGTAGTGGCGACGGCCCGCCATGGGCAGCAGAAAGGATTCCTCCAACTGGAGCCGGGTGAATTTCGGATCGGAACCGGCGCAAGCGAGATGCGTAAACGAGCCCACGAGGTCGAGGCAGGGGTGGCGGTGAACATAGGCAAGCAGCTGAAGGAACTCGGTGGGTTTTGCCCCAAGCCGGTTCATGCCCGTGTCGAGCTTGGCCTGGACCAAGGCGGTGGAACGGGCTTTTTCCGCCGCACGGGCCAGCTCGCGGGCCTCCTGGAGAGAGGAGATCGTGAGGGTCAACCGGTGGGCCAAGGCGGCGGAAAATTCCGAGCGAAGGGAGGAGCCGAGAAGAAGAATGGGTTCGCGGATTCCGGCTTGGCGCAGCTCCACGCCTTCCGAGGCGAAAGCGACGCCGAATTCCTCACACCCGGCCCGGGACAAGGCCCGGGCCACCGGGACCAGGCCGTGACCGTAAGCATTGTCTTTGACCACCGCCAGAACCCGGATTCCGCGCGGGACGGATCGTCGCAAAACCTTGAGATTATGGCGGAGGGCGGCGAAGGAGATCGTGCACCAGGAGCGAAGGGGTTGGGGCATGGATCGATCCTAGAAAAGACTGCGGACGAGCGAAACCTGTTCGTTTACCCTGACGTTTCTCTTTCCAGGAGCGGGCAGGAAAAAATTCAAGCTGGTTTTAGGGCGGGGCGCAGATGGATGGGCTCAAGAGCGAGGCCGGGCTCGAGTCCGTGGGCGTGTACATGGGCGGCGAGGGTTGCGGCATCCGGGAGGGCCGTCTGACCGACTCCCGTCAAAGCATCCGGGGTGACCGCAAGGGTGCAGCGGGAAAGGAGACGGGGAAGTTCCGAGACAGGGTGGACGGCGGTCGGCCGTTCCAACTTTCCCGAGGCATAAAAGGTGGCGAAAACATCTCCCCGGCGGGCATCGGAAAAAACTCCCAGCAGGGTGACCTGGGAAAACTGCCAGGCGATTGAGCCGGTGCTGCGAACCGGCAGAACCGGACAGCGCCAGACGGCCGCGAGTCCCTCCGCCGAAGCGATGGCGGAGCGGATGCCGGAGAAAGAGCCCGGTCCGACCCCGATGAGGATCTGATCCGGCCGGGTAGGATCAAGAAGCTCCTTTTGGAAGGAGGGAATCAGGCTGGCGGCGACCGTTCCGGAAAGTTTGCCCGAGGCGAGGATTTCCCCTTGTCGGCTAAGAACCCAACTACCCGGATTGGAGGAAGCTTCGAGAATGAGTCGGGTCATGGCTTTTGAATCCAGCACAACCTGCGGGAGCCGTCCGGTTGCGGAATGATTTCGAGATCCAAGGTAGAGGCAGGCCATTTTCCGGGGAAGCGGTCGGGCCACTCAATCGCAACGAGTCCGGGGGTCACAAGACAGTCGGGCCAGCCGAGCGAATCCCAGTCGCGGGCGTCCTGCAACCGGTAGAGGTCCCAGTGATCCAAAGACAGACGGCCGCCGCGAAGGGTCTGGCAAAGGGTGAAGGTGGGACTGGGAACTTGGCCAGGCACGCCCAAGGCAGCCGCCAGGCCGCGCACCCATTCCGATTTTCCGGCGCCGAGCGGGCCATACAGACGAATGACGGTTCCGGGAGCCAGATGGGGCAGGGAACGAGCCGCATGGGCGCGGGTGGCTTCCGCGGTCGGACAAACCTCGGGTGGCAATTCAGGCGAGATGGTCATAACCGCGAAGCGGGATTCCACTGGAATGAAATCCGGAACGGGCGGGAAGACAAATGCCGATCTCGGTCAGGCGGGTGGAAAAAGGCCAACTCCTTCTCAGCCTTTCGACCTTTGCGGAGGGCACGCTGAAAAGAAGTTCGTAATCCTCTCCCTGGGTGATGGCTTGGCGGCGCGTTGCCCCGGAGGCCAGGGGAAGCCGTTCGGGAAAGATCCGAAATCCGATCCGGGAGGCCCGGGCAAGTCGCGGCAAATCCGCGCCGAGACCGTCACTCAGATCCATCATGGCAGAGGGAAAATTTTTTCCGACGAGCCAGCCTCCCTCGCGAAGGCGCGGGGTGAAAGTGAGATGACGGTGAGGCCAGGAACCGCCCAGGGAGCCGGTCACAAACAGCCGGTGACCCGGCCGAGCCCCGGCACGGTGAGGGGATCGTCCGCGTGGAACCGTGCCCAGCAGCGAGACGGAAAGCAGCAGCTGGCGGGTGCGGACCGTTTCACCCCCGACAATGGCGACCTGCCAACGCCGGGCGGCACTCGCCAAGCCCCGGTAAACGGCCTGCAGCCGGGCAGCCGATTTCGGGTTCGGACATCCGGCGGTCACCAAGGCGGCGCGGGGAGTTGCCCCGGCGGCGGCGAGATCGCTGAGGGCCCGGGCGATGGCTTTCCGGCCGACTTGGGGTGCCGGAGTCGAGCGGAGAAAATGAACTCCTTCGATCACGGCGTCGGTTTTTAGAACGAGATCCAAGCGCCGATCTGGCGATGCCAACACGGCGCAGTCATGGCCGATTCCGTGGCGGAGGCCGGGGAGAGGGAGATTGCGGAGGCTCCGGGTCCAGCGCTCCACCCACTCATCTTCTCGGGAGGGGCGCGACTTCATGGAGGGGTGGATCTGGCGAGCAAGAGAAGGATGCAGGTATTCGCGTTAAAGAGGGAGTGAACCAGCATGGCGGGAACCAGACTTCCGGTGGTCCGGTAAATCCCGGCCAGCAGAGCACCAAACACGGTGAGGGGAATCATGGTGGGGCCGTGAAGGTGGACGGCCCCAAAGGCCAGAGCCGAGAGCCACTGGGCCTGGGTCACCGGCATGCGCCCGGCCAACCAGGGAAACAATGTCCCCCGGAAAAAAATCTCCTCCCAGATTGGCGCGATGACCCAGGCGTAGGCGAGGAAGGGGAGGATTTCCCCCAGATCCCTGGCTTCGAGAAATTTCAATAATGCGGGCTGCGGTTTCAGCGGAAGTCCCAGGGCCAGATAAAGTCCGGAACTAAGTAGAAGGAGAAGTAGAATCGGCCAGAGAAGGGTGAGAAGAAGCCGCAGGCTGTCCCCCAGATCGCGAAGTTCGCGGCGCAGTCCCCAAAAAACGAAGGGATGCGATCCGGCCAAAGAGGCAAGGAGAAGACCGGCGGCCAGTCCGGCCCCCGGAAGCAGGGCTGGTGCCATCAGGCTGGCGGAGGCCAACAGGACAACGGCGGCGGCCATAGGCCCTGGGCCGAAGTTCAGGGAGCGATTCTCCGGAAAGGGGGCTGGCTGGAGCAGTTGCCGAAGCCGTCGCCATCCTCCGGCGAACAAAAAAAAGAGGGAACTCCCGAAAATCAAGGCGACGTAGAGCAGCAAGAAAGTTGAGGTGGGAACCGGGGGAAACACGTGGAAACCCTACCCGCGCCGGGGGACGGAGGGGAGCGGGAAAGTCCGAAACGAAATCAGGCCGGAGCCAGCAGGGCGTCGACGTCCGCGAGGGCGTCCTGGTCCGGCATCAGCGGAGCGAAGTTTCTTTCGAAATGGGCGACCACGCCGTCCACCCCGGCGGCGAGCAGGCTGAAGCGGCGCCGGATGCATCGGACCAGAAAGGGATTGAAGCTGTAAAAGCCGGAAAAGATTTTGCGGGCGAATTCCTGGGTGTGGTTGGCCTGTTTGCAGAAAAGGACGGCGTGAATATCGGGGCTTTCAAACAGCACGACCCAGTAGCGGGCAAGAAGGGGGTGAAAGATGGGGATGAAGTCGATCGTGGAAGTCCGTCGGCTTGGTTCCCCTTCCGCCCAGACGCGGACCGCATCAATTTCTCCCGCGATTTCCAAATAACGATCCTGCTGGGGGGCGAAGTTTTCGATTCGCTGGAAGGTGGAAATCAGTTCGCCGCATCCGGTGTCGCGGGCAAGGTCCTCGATGGCATGGCTGGCCGCGAGCATGGCCTCATGGTTGAAGAGATGGGTCACATCGGAAATCGGGAGCACGGCGATTTCCGAACCTTGATGGGCACGGGATTTCCGGGAGGCCGGGAAAACGCGCGGGTTTTTGCTTTTGAGGTAGGGCCGCAAGCGGGAGCGAAAAAGTTTTTCCGAACGCTTTTCTTCCGATGTCCGACAAATCATATGGGAAAAGCTGAAATTGCCATGGAGGGCGGGGCGTGCAAGCGATGTCGGAACGGTATGAGGAAAGCTTAAGGGCGGGTTCCGGGGTTGGGGATCACCCGGTCGAGCAGTTTGGCGGAAGAAAGCACTCCGGGAACGCCCGCTCCCGGATGGGTACCGGCCCCGCACAGATAGAAGCCTTTGACCTCTTCCGAGACATTGTGGGGACGGAACCAGGCGCTCTGGGTGAGAACGGGTTCGAACTGAAAAGCCGAACCGACATAGGCGTCCAACCGGTTTTCAAAGTCGGCCGGGGTGAAGAGCAATTTGCTGACGAGGTGTTTGCGAAGGCCGGGAATCAGGCTTTTTTCGAGCGTGGCAAGGATTCGGTCAGCATATTCCTCCTTCACCTTGTCCCAATGGATTTGGTCGCCGGGTTTTCCGCGGTGAGGGACGGGGGAGAGGACATAAAAACATTCGTGACCGGGCGGAGCCAGGGAAGGGTCGGTGCGGGTGGGGGCGTGGAGGTAGAGGGAGAAATCCTCCGCCAGGATGCGGTGATGAAAAATGTCGTCCAAAAGACCCTTGTACCTGGGGCCAAGCCAGATGGTGTGATGGGCGAGATCGGGATAGGTCCGGTTGGTCCCAAAATAAATCAGAAAGAGGGACATGCTGTAACGCATTCGACGGAGCCGGGCATCGGTCCATTTGCGGCGATGAGTCGCGGCCACCCGTTTTTGGTAAAAATTGGAAACATCCGCGTTTGAAACCACGAGACCGGCCCGGATGGTTTCACCGGAACGGAGACGGACGCCGGCGGCGGCGCCCTTTTCCACGAGGAGCTCTTCCACGGGTGAGTTCAGGCGGATTTTGCCCCCCAGATCCTGGAGCAGTTTGACCAGGGCCTGAACCAAGGCCCCCGTCCCCCCCATGGCAAAATGGACGCCCCACTCCCGTTCGAGATAGTGAATCATCGCGTAGATGGACGACGACTGAAACGGATTTCCCCCGACGAGAAGAGGATGGAAAGAGAGGACCTCGCGGATGCGCTGGTTTTTCACGTGACGGCAGGCCATCTGCCAGACCGAGCGGTCGGAGCGGAGGCGGATCAGGTCGGGGGCGACCCGGAGCATGTCGCTGAAGCGGGAGAAGGGCTGGTCGGCCAGTTCGATGAAGGCGCGCTGAAAAATGTCGCGGGTTTCCGAGACAAATTTGCGGTACCCCTCCAAATCTCCGGGGGCAAGGCGTTGGACCTGGGCCTCCATCTCGGCCTGTCGGCCGGTGTATTCGAAAGAAACGCCGTCATGCCAGACGATCCGGTAAAACGGATGGCAGGGGACGATGCGGAGATAGTCGGAAGTTTTTTTTCCGGCGAGGGCAAACAGCTCATCCAGAAGAAACGGGGCTGTGAGGATGGTGGGGCCGGCATCGTAGGTGAAACCCTTGTCGCGGAAGACCGAAGCGCGTCCTCCGGGTTGTTCGAGGGCTTCGAGAAGGGTGACATCGTAGCCACGGGCCTGAAGCCGGACGGCCGAGGCAA
>RGTE01000300.1 GCA_010025475.1 Verrucomicrobiota bacterium | reverse complement strand
CTGCCGCAGTTTGCCACCTTGGGCGACAGCGGTTGGTTTGCCGGCGGCGGCGGCGGCGCCATTTATAATAACGGTCAGAGCAGAACCTACGGAGGTCGGGGCGGCGGTGGTAACGGCGGATGGTCGGCAAACAGCGGTCGCGGCAACTACAGTGGCACCGCCGGCACGGCCAACACCGGGGGTGGCGGAGGAGGGGGCGCTGACGTAGGGACAGGCAATACCGGCGGAACCGGGATCGTGGTGGTGGACTATTCCCCGCGCGTTTCGGCCGTTCTCCCGACCGACGGCTTCTATCACCTCTCCGGAACGGCCTCCGACGCCAAGGGCGTCAACGTCACCGCCTATAATCTTCTCGGCAACATCACCGTGTTTGCCCCCACGGGATATGAGGTCTCCGCCACCTCGGGCGGCACCTACGCCGCCACGCTCAACCTCACGCCCTCCTCGGGCGAGGTGAACACCACCTTCTTCGTCCGGATCGCCGCCTCCACCCTGGCCTCCACTCCGACGGGCACGCTGACTCTCTCCACCGCCGGCCTGGCCAACTCCTTTGTCGATCTCAACGCCTTCCGCCGTGTCTTCACCAACGTGGGCACGAACAACTTCACCATGCCGTCGCACGTCACCAAGGTGGACCTGCTGGTGGTGGGTGGCGGCGGGGGCGGCGGTGCCGACATGGGCGGCGGCGGTGGTGGCGGTGGAGTGATTTACCGGCAGGATTATGACGTTCTCCCCGGCACGCAGTACGCGGCGGTGGTGGGAGCAGGAGGCCGGGGCGCAGCGCCGCACCCCGTTCCGCTCGAAATTTCCGCTGCCCAGAGCGGAGGAAACTCCGTCTTCGGCAACGGCAGTGCCACGATCACGGCCATCGGCGGCTTCTGGATGTCGCCGGGCATCCTTCGGGAGCGGATGCATCTGTTCGTGGCGCACGACCTGGTCGCGGGCCCGCAGGCACTCGAGCCCGGCGAGCGAATCCGGCCGCGGGTCGTGGCCTGGGCCGAGGCCATGGCGATGTGTCGCGATGGCCGCATCGAGGATGCGAAGACGATCGCCGGCCTGCTCGTCACCGACGCTCGGCGTCGGGCGCGGCCGCCTGCCGGTCGATGAGAAACAGGCCACCTCCGATCAGGCCGGTGACGATCTGGCTGGCGAGCCACAACAGTCCCACCGCCACGGCCGACTCCGCGGCCACGCCGTGGGGCGCCAGCAGCACCGCGAGCGCGTTCTCCCGCACGCCCACGCCATTGATGCTGATCGGCAGGACGACGGCCAGCGCGACCAGCGGCACCACCGCGAACCAGATCGCGAGCGGCTGCACGACTCCGAGCGAGCGGGCCATCAGACCCACG
>RGTE01000299.1 GCA_010025475.1 Verrucomicrobiota bacterium | reverse complement strand
CGAGGCCAGCGTCCGTTACCTGGCTTATGACCTTGGGCCCCAAAAAATCCGCGTGAATGCGATCAGTGCGGGCCCGGTAAACACCTTGGCGGCGCGGGGAATCAGCGGCTTTTCGGCGATGCTGACCCACTATGAACAGCACGCTCCGCTCAAGAGGAACATCACCCTGGAAGAGTTGGGCTCCATGGGGGTGTTCTTGGCATCCGACGGTGGAGCGGGGGTGACGGGACAGACGCTGTATGTGGATTCGGGTTACAGCGTGATGGGCATGTGAAGGCGGGTTCAACCCGCCCCCGGAAACTTCTGCTCTGGGACATCGACGGTACCCTTCTTCATACCGGCAAAGCGGGGGAGACAGCTCTCGGGCATGCCATGGAAAAACTCCATGGCATTTCCAAGGGGTTGCAGGGTTTGGAGATTGCCGGCCGGACCGACAAATGGGGTTTGGAGATTGCCGGCCGGACCGACAAATGGATCGTGGAGCAGTTGTTGGCGCGGGAAGGTTTGCCGTCCGGGGAAAGGGAAATCGCCCGATTTCTGGATTTCTACGTGGAGCGCTTGGCTGAGGAGTTGCCCCGCCGGCAGGGGGGATTGCACCCAGGCGTACTGGGAATCCTCGAGGAGGCGCACCGGCGCCCTGATCTGGTTCAAGGCCTGCTGACGGGAAACATCGAAAAGGGGGCCCGGTTAAAACTTTCCCGTTACGGGGTGAATCACTTTTTCGAGTTTGGAGCCTTTGCCGATGATTCTCCCATCCGCAATGAGCTCGGACCCCATGCCAAACGCCGGGCCCGTGACCGGCATGGCGAGGAGTTTTCTTCCGAGAGGATTTACATCATCGGGGACACCCCCCATGACGTGGCCTGCGCACGGGCGATCGGGGCCAAGGCAGTTGCGGTAGCCACGGGATCTTTTTCCGTGGAGCAGTTGCGATCCTGTGGAGCCGATGCCGTTTTCACCGACCTCGCCCACCCGAAGGAATTTTTCCTGCTGTTGGATTAAGGGGATTGGCTTGATGAAGAGGGTAGCATGAACGACATCGCATTGGTTTCCCCTTCCGAAAGGTAGGGCGTAGCAATGCGGACGCCCTCCGGAGTCGATTCAGCCTGAAGAAAAGCTCCCGGCCTTGTCGGGTCAGGGATTCGCCGGGCGGCTTCCAGGCCGCCCTTTTCCAAGGCGATTCTGGCATCCAAGGTTGCCTGGATGAACAGGTAGGTGGTGCGGGTCTTTTCAAAATCCGTAAACCCGCCCAAGCCTTGGGCGAGGAGGGGGGAAAGTTTCGCACCGGGATCGCCGGAAAGCCATTGGCGCCACCCTGGGCCTGGTAAAAATGTTTTTTGTCGCAGGAT
>RGTE01000298.1 GCA_010025475.1 Verrucomicrobiota bacterium | reverse complement strand
GCGTGGCGGCCTCCTTTTTGGGCATAAGATCCATGGCCCCCGAGCGCTCTTTGTCCTCGATGCTCTTGAGGCGGGCGACGCTGCGGCGGATGGTGGCAAGGTTGGTAAGGGTGCCGCCGAGCCAGCGGCCGTTGACGTAGTGGGATCCGGTACGCTCGGCCATTTCCTTGACGACTTCCTGGGCGGGCTTCTTGGTGCCGACGAAAAGGACGCGTCCACCCTGGGAGGCGGCATTGCGGAGGAACTCCGCGGCCTTGCGGATCTGTTCCGCGGTTTTGGAGAGATCGATGATGTAGATCCCGTTCCGGGGCGCGAAGATGAATTCTTTCATCTTGGGGTTCCATCGGTCGGTGCGGTGTCCAAAGTGGACGCCGGCTTCCAGCAATCGCTTCACTTCCGCTTCCGTTGCCATCATAGGTCTTTCTCTCCTATCCGCTTATGACCCCGACTTGTCGGGGCTTCCCTTTCTAGGGAATGGGGTTTCAGTTTCGGTGTTCGCTTGTGCGAACGTTGTTTTTGCCCCGTCTGGTGACAAGGGCCTTAAAAGCATACCGGGATCCCCCCTTTCGCCAAGCCCAGATCCCAGAGTAGACAGACGCCCCGGAAAGGCGTTCTTACCGAAGCTCGAAGATCCTATTTCAGACCTCTGTAGGGACGCTTCGCCGAAGCGCCCGATTTAGGAGGATTACCGTCGAATCATACATCCGGACGTCTGGGCCAGCCGTACCTACCCCTAATAAAGATTTTATAATTAAAGGTTGACAAACTATTATAAAAACATAATGGATAGAAGAATGCGAAGGATTTTGCCCTCAATTGGGCTCCTTGTTTTTTTTGTTTTTCCTTTTCAAATTGTTTTGGCTGAAGCGGTTAAGCAGGATTCTTCGAGACAGCAATTTGCTGGCAAGAAGGATTCGAAAACAACATCTAGTTTTCCCGTCAAAAGAAACATAGTCACCACCTACTTTTGGATTGGCCAAGGTGGAACCAGCATCAGCGACACCACGAACATCAAGAGCGCTTGGGACTCTTTTTGGAAAAAGAATTTTGGGGGAATTGACTGCCCAGACCAGCGCAAAGACGCGAAAAAATTCCGGGAAGCTAGCCTTCCCAGGAAGTTCGCGCCCACCCTGAATCCGTTCTACGTGGCACTACCTTTCAACGACATCGCCTTCCCCAAAAAGGCAAAGCGTTGGGTTTACTGGTGGGATGACAAAAAGTTCCAGAAGGAACGGTTTGAATCCCAGTGCAAGGGCCGCTGGGTGATGATCAAGTTCAACAACCGGGTGTGCTACGCCCAATGGGAAGACGTGGGACCCCTCCGCTATGATCACGCCGAGTATGTGTTCG
>RGTE01000297.1 GCA_010025475.1 Verrucomicrobiota bacterium | reverse complement strand
CGTAGACGGGGTCGTACCCCTCGCGGGCGATGTGTTCGCGGGCGGCATCGGTCAGGTTGAGAGTGATCCGGCGCTCCGCCAAGCGGCCACGCAGCTGGCCCAGAAGCAGGTCCACGATCTTTTTGATTTCGTCGAGCGTGAGCGGCTTGAAGAGGACGATCTCGTCGATCCGGTTGAGAAATTCGGGCCGGAAATGACGGCGGAGCTCGGTCATGACCGATTTGCGGGTTTTCTCCGTGATTTCCCCCTTGGAATCGAGCCCCTCCATCAGCAGGGGCGAGCCGATGTTCGAGGTCATGATGATCAGGGTGTTCTTGAAATCGACCGTGCGGCCCTGGCTGTCGGTGAGGCGACCATCGTCGAGGATCTGGAGAAAGGTGTTGAAGACGTCGGCGTGGGCCTTCTCGATCTCATCGAAGAGGATGACGCAGTAGGGACGGCGGCGAACGGCCTCGGTGAGCTGGCCGCCCTCCTCGTAGCCGACGTAACCGGGAGGGGCCCCAATCAGGCGGGAGACGGCGTGCTTTTCCATGTATTCCGACATGTCGATCCGGACCATGGCGTCCTCGCTGTCGAAGAGCGTGGCGGCGAGGGCCCGGGCCAACTCCGTCTTGCCGACGCCGGTGGGGCCAAGGAAGAGGAAGGAGCCGATCGGGCGCTTTGGATCCTTCAGGCCGGAGCGGGCGCGGACGACGGCATCGGCGACGGCTTGGACCGCCTCGTCCTGACCGATGACCCGCTCGTGCAGAATTTTGTCCAACCGAAGCAGCTTTTCTTTTTCGCCCTCGAGAAGGCGGGTGACAGGGATTCCGGTCCAGCGGGAGACAACCTCGCCGACTTCCTCCGCGGTGACTTCCTCGCGGACGAGCTTGGCCTTGGCGGGTTTGCCTTTGTCCTTTTCTTCGCCCGCGGATTCGGCGGCCTTGAGCTTCTTTTCGAGTTCCGGAAGCTTGCCGTACTGGAGCTCGGCGACCTTGTTGAGGTCGTAGGCGCGCTGGGCGGTCTCGATCTGCTGGCGGACCTTGTCGATCTCCTCGCGGATTTTGCGGGAGGACTCGACCCCACCGCGCTCTGCCTGCCACTGGGCCTGCAGGGTGTCCCGCTTGGCCTTCAGATCGGCTAATTCTTTCTCGAGTGTCTTGAGGCGTTCTTTGGAAGCGGCGTCCTTCTCCTTTTTCAGGGCTTCGCGCTCGATCTCTAGTTGGAGGATCCGGCGTTGGAAGTTCTCCAGCTCCTCGGGCATGGATTCGATCTCGGTGCGGAGCTTGGCGGCGGCCTCGTCGATGAGGTCGATCGCCTTGTCGGGAAGGAAGCGGTCGGTGATATAGCGGTTGGAGAGGACGGCGGCGG
>RGTE01000296.1 GCA_010025475.1 Verrucomicrobiota bacterium | reverse complement strand
GGGAGCGTGATGGAACGGTTTCTCCGTAAGGCGTTGGAGAAAAGTTTTCGGCAGTCAGCCGCGATCATCGCGTTGGACCGTTTCATGGCCGACCGGATCGCGGCGAAGGGAGTTGATCGCCGGAAGATCCACGTGGTCGCCCCCTGGGCCCACGACAGGGAGGTGAAGCACGATCCGGAAGGATCAAAGGAGTTCCGCGTCCGGCACGGCCTGGAGAAGTCCTTCGTCGTGATGTATTCGGGGAATCACTCGCCGTGCCATCCGCTCGGAACGGTCATTGAGGCAGCATGCCAATTTCACCGTGGCGTAAACGTAAACGTAGCCGTAAACGAAAAGATCAAGTTTCTGTTCATCGGTGGAGGAACTGGATGGGACGAGATTAGAGCCCTCAAGGAGCAAGAAAAACTAACGAATGTGATCTGTCTGCCGTATCAGCCTTTGGAGAAAGTGGGGGCGTCGTTGGGCGCGGCCGATCTGCATATCGTGGCGATGGGGGATGCGTTCGTGGGTCTCGTCCACCCGTGCAAGGTGTACAATTTGTTGTCACTCGGGTTGCCGTGGATCGGGATTGGGCCGAAAGACTGTCACCTCGCTGATCTTTTGGGCGAACTAGGCAGGGATTCCGGGTGCGAAATGCTCGGGGGTAATGATTCCGCTGCCTTGGCCAAGTTGATTCTAGAGCGCCAACGGAGTCCAAAAGTGTCGGCGGAGAAGCTGCAGGCCCTCGGCCGGAACTATCAGGAGTCCGTTTTGGCACCCAAGTTGGCGAAAATTATCGTTGATTCGGTAGGGACGAATACCCTTATTCGTCCATGTTGATGATGCGACGGCTTACTCCCGATGATCGACATGGACCGTTAGGGGTAACGGTCCCTACCAAGGTATGAACGAATGAACCTTGTATTAGAACCCGGTCGCGCGGAACGCCATTACTGGCGTGACCTGTGGCGGTACCGGGAGCTTTTTTATTTTCTGGCGTGGCGCGACCTCCTGGTGCGGTACAAGCAGACGGCGATCGGGGTGGCGTGGGCGCTCCTCCGGCCGTTTTTGACGATGGTGGTGTTCACGGTGGTGTTCGGGAAGATCGCGGGGTTGCCCTCGGGCGGGATCCCGTACCCGATCTTGGTGTTTGCGGGGATGTTGCCGTGGCAGTTCTTCAGCAACGCGCTGTCGGAATCGAGCGGCAGCCTGGTGAGCAACGCGAACCTGATCAGCAAGGTGTATTTCCCTCGGATGATTGTGCCGGCGGGGGCGGTGATCGTGGGCTTCGTGGATTTTCTGATCAGCTTTGTGATCATGGCGGCGCTGATGGTCTGGTACGGATTCGCGCCGGGGATCCAGATTTTGACCC
>RGTE01000295.1 GCA_010025475.1 Verrucomicrobiota bacterium | reverse complement strand
ACATCGTCCATGAGACCCACTTACAATCCCTCCAAGCGCACCCGTCGCCGCCAGTTCGGCTTCCGGGCCCGCATGAAAACCAAGGGGGGACGAGCCGTCCTGGCGCGCCGTCGGGCGCGCGGCCGTCGCCGTCTCCTGCCCAAAGGTGTGGAGCGCCGCTACGCCCGCCACACCGGGGCGTGACCGCCGCCTTCCCCGGGCGCGCATCCTCCGGCGCAGGTCCGATTTCCAAGCCATCCGTGCCACGGGCGGCACGGAGAGCGGATCCTGTCTCAAACTCAACTGGCGCCGCCTTCCCGGTCCCTCCCGCCGCATGGCCGCCATCGTCACCAAAGCCTGCGGCCCGGCCGTGACCCGCAACCGCATCAAACGCTGGATCCGCGAGGCTTGGCGGCACCTGCAGGCCGATCTTGTCCCCGGGCTCGACTCCGTCTGGATCTCCCGCCCGAAGGCCGCCACCGCCGGACTGGAAACGTTGCGGGAGGAAATGAGCCGGCTGTATCGCAAAGCCGGGCTCTGGGCCGAGGCAAAATGAAAGCCGCCGCCATTTTCACTCTTCGCGCCCAACGGGCCTTCTCGCCGATATGGCGTTCGCTCCTCGGATCCTCCGGTCCTTGCTGCCGTTTCCATCCGACCTGCTCCGAATATGCCGAGGAGGCGATCCGCTCCCACGGCCTGATAAAAGGCGGAGGCATGGCTCTCCGCCGCCTGCTTCGTTGTCATCCGTGGGGTGGGGCAGGGTTCGATCCTGTGAGGAGGTCCGCATGAAAAAGGGCGGCATGGATAAGACTTCCTGGATCGCTGCGGGCCTCTGCATGCTCCTGTTGGTTCTTTATCCGAAGATCGTTTCGCATTTTTATGACGAACGCCCCCGTTTCCGCGGCAACGCCGGTTTCCGCCCCGCAGCTGACGGCCAAGGAAAGTTTGGCGCCGGGAGCGGTCAGTCGGACGACCCCGGAGCAGACGGCGGTTTTGGAGAACAAGGCGATCCGGGTGGTCTTCACCTCCTGGGGCGGGGGAGTGAAGGAGATTGAACTCAAGGAGCACGAGGTGGAGCCGCAGGAGAAGGTGTTCCTTAACCGCGGTTCCCCTGACGCAGTGTTTGCGCTACGCGGCTGGACGGCGCCCGGCGAGGATTTGGCCTGGACGATCGAAAAGGCGGACGCGCACGAGGTGGTGCTATCCGCTCCCGCCCATCCGGATGGCTCGGTGGTGGTCCGGCGAACCTTCCGACTCGGCGGAGATTATCTTCTCACCAACGAGCAGCAGGTGGAGAACAAGGGCGGTGCACCGTTTGCCCTGCCCGCTTACGCCCTGGCCGGCGGCGTGGGATCCCCGATTCATCTTCGCCAATA
>RGTE01000294.1 GCA_010025475.1 Verrucomicrobiota bacterium | reverse complement strand
GTTCGATGGTGGTTCCAGCGCCCTCTATGTGGCGATCGGAATCATCGGGGCCACCGTGATGCCCCATAACCTGTATCTTCACTCCGCTTTGGTGCAGACGCGGATGGTCACCCCGACCCCGGAAGGAAGAAAAGAGGCGATCCGGTTCAACTTCATCGATTCCGCCGTGGCCTTGAACGGGGCTTTTCTCGTCAACGCTTCGATCCTGATCGTGGCGGCTGCGGTCTTTTACCGGAACGGAATTCCCGTCGAGGAGCTACAGCAGGCGCATGCCACCCTTCAGCCCCTGATGGGCAGTGCCGCCGCCTTCCTCTTCGCCCTGGCTCTGTTGGCCAGCGGGCAGAGCTCCACCCTCACGGGCACGTTGGCCGGCCAGATTGTCATGGAAGGATTTCTCCACCTTCGGATGGCACCCTGGATTTCGAGAAGTCTGACCCGCATCCTTGCCCTGATTCCCGCCGTGATTGTCATTCTCTGGAAAGGAGATCACGGCACCTATGACTTGCTGATTCTCAGCCAAGTGATCCTGAGCCTCCAGTTGCCCTTCGCGGTCATCCCGCTTGTCCTCTTTACCTCCAGTCGTACGATTATGGGTGAGTTTGCGATTGGCACGAAGACACGCGTTTTGGCTTGGATGGTCTCGGCCTTGCTGGTGGGCCTGAATCTCTGGCTGCTCTTGGAGATCTTTTTGGGAGGAAAGGGCGGATGAAGTCGGAGCCGCGTCTCTACCGTAAAATCTTGGTGCCGCTGGAGGGCACCCCCCATGACGCCAGCATTCTCAACCACGTGCGAGCGGTGGCCAAAGCTCACGGCAGCGAACTGATCCTGATTCATATCGCGGACGGTTGGTCGGCTCGTTTCTTCCGGGAGGAAAGCGATTCCAAAGAGGTGAGGGAAGACCGGGCCTATCTGGAGACGGGCCCGGAGCTGGTGAAAGCCGTGGAGGAAACCGGCTGTGACCTTGTGGCCATGACGACCCACGGGCACCGCTGGATCGAAGACGTTTTGTTTGGAAGTGCCTCCAGCGAAGTGCGTCACTCGGTGGATATCCCTGTCCTGTTGTTGCGAACGGAGAAAAAAAGAAGCCGCCCGTCGAAATGAAAGGGGACCGTAGCCCGGTCCTTTTGGTGGGCATCGATTTGGCGTGGGGGGAAAAGAAACATGACGGTGTCTGTTTTCTGGATTGGGACGGCAAGCGGGGAACCGTGGCCGGGTTCGCCTATCCCCAGGGAGACCGGGAGCTGCTGGATGTGGTTCAGAAGAAAGCAACAGGGCGAAAGTCGGTATTTGTGACGGTGGATGCGCCGATTGTGTGTCCCAACCGGACCGGGACGAGGCCGGTGGACCGGTTGACCCACCGGATGTTTCATCG
>RGTE01000293.1 GCA_010025475.1 Verrucomicrobiota bacterium | reverse complement strand
GCCGCGCCCGGGCCGCCGGATTTCGCCCCGCTGCCCTGGGACCGCTGGTTCTTCGCTCGGAAACCGCCTCCATCTTTGTGGCCGCCGCGCTTCATTACGAACTCAACCTCCCGCATTGAAGCCCCTGCTTGTCTGCACCGACTTCGACGGAACCCTCACCACCGAGGATCCTTCCGCGCCCCTCGCCCCGGGATTTTTCGACTGGCTGCAATCCGCACGGAAAAAGGGATCCGTCTCCTGGGCCGTGGCCACCGGCCGCTCCTGGGAGGGACTGCGGGAAGCCCTGGTGGGACACCATGCCCCCCTCTTTCCCGAATGGATCGTCACCGTGGAAAGGGAGATCCACCGCGTGAAGGACAAGGAGGCCTATCCCCTCGAGGAGTGGAACCGCACCTGCACCGAGGCTCACGAGGCTCTTTTCGGTCGCCATGGCGCCATTCTGGAACGGATCGAGAAGGAGGTGGGGTCCCACGAGGATGTCACCGTGATTCCCGATGTCGGCGCCATCGGGCTCGTCGTGGAAACCCCGGACGGAATCGCCCATGCCGAAAAAATGGTGCAGGAGATCCTGAAAGACCGTCCCGAGATTCTGACCGTCCGCAACGGCCCCTACTTCCGCTTCGCCCACGCCGATTACCACAAGGGCTCCTGCCTGGGCCACGTCCAGACCCTGCTTGATCTCGGGCCCGGTTCCACCTTCGTCGCCGGTGACAACCTCAACGACCTTTCCATGCTGACCCGCCGGTACGGGCACTACCTCGCCTGCCCCTCCAACTCCCACCCGGAAGTGCTCGCCCAGGTCGGAAGGGAGGGCGGTTACCTCGCCCAGTCCCCCGGCGGCACCGGCATCGCCGAGGCCCTGAACTTCTTTTTCCCTCGTGGCTAGGTCCTCCGCTCGGGCCTTCCCTGACTTCTATCTACCAAATACTCCCAGCCCCGATCTCCCCTCTTTCATCTACCAACTTTCAATCCGTCTTTTGAGGCTATAAAGTTCCCCTTTATGCCCCGCCGGACCGATATCCACTCGATCCTGATCATCGGATCCGGCCCCATCATCATCGGTCAGGCCTGCGAATTCGATTACTCCGGCGTCCAGGCCTGCAAGGCACTCCGGGAGGAGGGCTACCGCGTCATCCTTGTGAACAGCAACCCGGCCACCATCATGACCGATCCCGAGTTCGCCGACCGCACCTACATCGAGCCAATCACCCCGGAGGTGGTCGAACATATCCTCGCCCGGGAAAAGCCGGACGCCCTGCTCCCCACCCTCGGCGGCCAGACCGCCCTCAACACCGCCATGGCCCTGCACGCCTCCGGCGCACTCACCCGCCACAACGTCAGGCTGATTGGCGCCCAGGTGGAGGCCATCCGCAA
>RGTE01000292.1 GCA_010025475.1 Verrucomicrobiota bacterium | reverse complement strand
TCTGGTCTATGTTGACACCGCCCATCCTGCACCAGAATAAAACCGTCCCATCCCTGAAGTCCTCAAGAAGGCTGTGGATGTTCTCGTCCTCCCGGTAGCAGCAACAGTCGGTAAGCTTTGGCCTTTCTCTGGATTTGTTCAGCTCGTCACCGATCAAAACCTTCCTGCGCTGGAGCAGGCGCAGGTCGTAGATCGCCCGGATGGCGATCTCGCTGGCGAGAAGTTGCATCCTCTCTTCCTGGGTCAGGCGGTTCGCTTCTGCTTTGACCATTTCTTTTTCCTGCCGGAATGACTGTCAGCCCATGCCGAATAGGCGTTCCACAACCTTGCCGCATCAAGGGCGTTTTGTTTGTCGTCAAACACATCGTCGGCTGGAGGCAGGCCGTTGGGCGGCTCGGCTCCCCATAGGCGGGGACCAATCGGGTTCTCCATGGACTCGGTCACCACCCGCCACTTGTCACCGTGAGGGATGACCTTGACCGGAATCATCGGATCTCTTCCTTAAGCCTTTTCTCGTCCCTCTCAATCTGGTCAGCAAGCTTGTCCAGATCCGCGCTCTGTCCAGCGTAGTGGATGATGTGGGCATCCTTGTGCCGGTTCAGGCCAAAGTGTTCCTCGACGCTAGTCATGCAGTTGAATGCCGGGTCAAGGCTTGCCGTTGCCGTTGCCCAAAGGTGAAGTTGCAGGTTGAGCCAGGTTTGTTCGGCAAAATGATTCGGGAACAGCCCTAGGGGCGGCTGCGACAACGCCCCGATGGCACCCTTCCTTATGACAAACACGCCAGTGTTATAGTAAAATGACGGCTGGAACCCCGGAAGAAACCCGTAGGTCTTGGCCAGATCCGCCAGCCCCTTCTTGCGGTCAAGGTAGACACCCTCGTCAAACGCAAGGAAATCAAAATCATCATCGCACGACTTGGCGATGTCCGGGCAATCCAGCGCGATCAGGACATCGCAGTCGATAAAGGTAACCTGGTCATACCCACGCGTTGCCATGATATTCCCGATGACCAGCTTGGTGTACTGGACCGGATCTGCCAGCGGCTTTTCAATCGATATAAAATCCTGTTCGGTGCGTTTGCAATAAGCTTCCATCCTTGGCCTTGTAAGCGGAAGTATTTTTTCGACCCACTTGTCGCCAAGGGCTTGCGTGACTACGCAGGATTTCATGCCGTCTCGCAAAGCTGCTCGTCAGCTTCTTCGATCAGGAGTTGTTCCGCAAACTCCAGCAACTCCGGCTCCGGGTTTGTTACGTACGCATCTCCGTACGTTAATTGCAGGCGCGATATGGACATATCGTAGGGCACGTCCGCCATGACGTGTTCGCGGTAGCCTTCCGGCCCGATGTCGATCTTGTGTGTCTGGTAGTCGCAGTCTCCC
>RGTE01000291.1 GCA_010025475.1 Verrucomicrobiota bacterium | reverse complement strand
GCTGACCTATGCGGGCCACCGGCCGAATCTGGAAAAGGAGGAAAAGGGCGGGCGGTGTGAGGTGGTGGTGGGGGATATTGCGGATACCGGATTGGTTAAAAAACTACTGGAGCAGCATCGGCCGGTTTCGATTGTAAACTTTGCGGCGGAGTCGCACGTGGACCGTTCGATCGACGAGCCGGCCCCTTTTCTCCACACCAACGTGACCGGGACCTTCAATCTTTTGGAGGCCACGAGGAACTATCTGCGCGGTGGCTCCGCACCCGAGAAGGGTCTGTTCCGGTTCGTTCATCTTTCCACGGACGAGGTGCACGGGTCGCTGGAACCCTCCGATCCGCCGTTCCGGGAAACCTCCACCTTCGCCCCCAACAGCCCCTATGCCGCGTCCAAAGCGGCGGCGGACCATCTTTGCCGGGCTTATTTTCGCACCTACGGGGTGCCGACCGTGGTCCTGCGTCCTTCCAACAACTACGGACCCTGCCAGTTTCCGAATCCCGGTCTATGGCGACGGGCGGCAGGTGCGGGACTGGATGTATGTGGAGGATACGGCCCGGGCGGTGGAGGCGGCCCGGCGGGCAGGTGGAGTGGGTGAGGCTTATCAAGTGGGTGCGGATGAGGAGAAGGAGAACGTGGCGGTTTTGGGGGCTTTATGCGATCTGCTGGATCGACTCAAGCCGAGGGCCGGGGGCAAGTCCCATCGCGAGTTGATGGAGACAGTGACCGACCGGCCGGGGCACGACCGGAGATACGCAACCGACGCGTCCAAGTTCCGGACCGGACTTTCCTGGCAACCGAAGGTTTCCTTTTTGGAAGGGCTGGAGAAGACGGTCCGGTGGTATCTGGAGAACCCGGCCTGGTGTGAGTCGGTCCGGGCCAAGGGGTATGCCGGACAACGACTGGGACTCGGCCGCCCCGGCAGCTAGGCGGCCCCGGTGGCGGAGACGTACGACTACCTGATTGTCGGAGCCGGGTTTGCCGGCAGCGTCCTGGCGGAACGGTTGGCGGAGGGATCGGGAAAAAAATGTCTGGTGGTGGATCGGCGGGATCACATTGCCGGCAACGCCTATGACCGGACCGACCAGGCGGGAATCCTGATCCATGCTTATGGTCCGCACTATTTTCGGACCAACTCGGACAAGGTGGTCGCGTACTTGAGCCGGTTCACGGACTGGCATCCGGTCGAATACCAGGTGTTGGTCTGGACCGACGGGAAGTACTGGCAGTTTCCGATCAACCTGAACACGTTCGAACAGTATCTGGGCCGACCGTCGACCACCGAGGAGATGGAGGCGACGCTGGCCCAGTGGAGGGTACCGGTGGACCACCCCAAGAACTCGGAGGAGGTGGTGATTTCGCAGGTGGGGAGGAAATTTTACGAGA
>RGTE01000030.1 GCA_010025475.1 Verrucomicrobiota bacterium | reverse complement strand
ACCGGTGCCTTTTCCCCACCTCCTGAATGAATCGAATCATGTCGGGTAGGCGATCCCGAGGCACCGTGGCGTCTTCCAGGATCGTGGTGGGGGCGACCCGCGCGAGAGCGGAGAAGGCACTGCGGCGGGCCATCGCCAACGAGGCGGCCTCCGCCGCATTGGCCGCGGTTTTCAGCGAACGGGCTCCATTTTCCCGGGCAATTTTCTCCATGGCGACGGCTTCCATTTCCACCGCCGCCGGATGGCCGTCCGTCTCCATCAGCAAAATCGCCTCCGCATCTCTCGGCAATCCGATCGCCGCATAATCTTCCACACAGTTCACTGTGACCCGATCAAGAAACTCCAAAGTGCAGGGAATGATTTTGGCCGCGATGATGGCGGAGACGGTGTGTGCCGCCTTCTCCATGTCGTCATACACCGCCAACATCGTCTTGCGGGCCGCGGGTGGGGGAATCAGCTTCAAAAGTACCCGGGTGATCACGCCCAGGGTTCCCTCAGAGCCGATGAAAAGATCCCGGAGGGTGTAGCCGCACATCCTTGACGCATTTATTGCCGGTCCAGATCACCTCGCCCCCGGGCAGGACGACCTCGAGACCCATGACGTAATCCCGCGTCACTCCGTATTTGAGCCCCCGCAAACCGCCGGAGTTTTCCGCGACATTTCCGCCGATCGTGGAGATTTTCATTGAGCCGGGATCGGGCGGATAAAAGAGCCCGGCCTTTTCCGCCGCCTCGGTGATGGCGGCCGTGATCGCGCCGCTTTCCGCCCTGAGGGTCAGGTTGGCGGAATCCACCTCCAGAATTTTATCCATTTTGGAGAGACAGAGAACGACGCCCCCCGCCACCGGAACACTGCCTCCGCTGAGTCCGGTCCCCGAACCCCGTGTAACCACCGGTACTTTCTCCCGCGAGGACCAATGCAGAACGGAAGAGACCTCCTGCGTCGTTTGGGCAAAAACGACCGCGGCAGGCAATTGGTGCAAGGTGGCTGTTCCGTCGAAGGAGTATGGAATCAGCTCTTCCGGTCGGTCGCGGATTTCAAGACCCGGACAGGTTTTCCGAAGTGAGGCGGCCGCATTGGCGGAGGTCATTGGGTCACTATGGGGATCCCCGGCCTCCATCCCAAGTGCAGAGAAACTAACTCAGCGTGACCTTGAACTTAAAGGGGCTGTCATCGGCCCCGAGCAGGATCTCATTATCCCCACCATGCAGATCGCAGGTTTATCCCCACCATGCAGATCGCAGGTCAAGGTGTCCTCGGCCAGACCGATCGGTTTGTCATTCACCACCGTTCCCACGGTGCTTCCGCGGTCGCGGACAAAGAAGTGATCCCCTTCCCGTTCGATGGAGCAGTGGTTCCGGGAAATCTGGTACGGCTTGTCGTCGGCAACGGCTAAATCATTCGAAGCAAAAACCGTGGCACCTTTACCCTGCACCTCGTGTTTCCGCCCGATCCGGAAGGGAAACTTGGAAATGGTGATCACCGGTTCGGGCAGGCGCACCTTGGCATGCTCGGTCAATGCCTGCAGATTCCAACGAGGGCGGCGGGGCAATCGGAACAACCTTAGGAGCCACCACACGGGGAACGGGGACCGCCCCCGGAGCCGCGATCACCCCGGAGGCAAGGGTCTGCTCGGCCTTGGCCCGTAGCCTCATTTCCAGACGGAGACGGTCGTTGGCCGTCCGCAACCTCTCAAAAAAAGAGGCCATATAGGGAATCAGGACCTCGGGACGGGAGAGCACCAGATCATTGAAGTTCTCCGGCGTGAGCACCTCACACTCCGTGACTTCCAAGGCCTGGGCGGAGGCGGAACGCGGCCGCTCATCCACCATCGCCATTTCACCAAAGATGTCCCCTTCCCCCAGTTGGGCCAGGATGACGGGCTTGCCGTCGGCCAGGATACTGATTTCCACCCGGCCGCGGAGGATGCGGTAAGCTTCCTGGCTCGCTTCCCCTTCCCGGAAGATTACCTGACCCGGCTGGAAAACGGCTTGGTTGGACATGAAGAGAAAATCATGGGGACGGCCCGACCTGCGGGCAAGCTTGCCCCATGCTTTGGTCGTTGAGCCAGGCCCTCGGCTCTTTTAATTATATTCGTTTATGTCAGCAGCGGCCCGTTTCCCGGCATTTTTCACGATTTGCCTTCTATTGGCATCCTGCCAACCGCCCGCGGAACCGTTCCACCTGCCGGAAGGCTTCGATTTCAAGGACTTCACCTCCGGCCAGGCTTACGATACCGGTTCCCTCCGGGGAAAACTTTTGCTCGTCAACTTCTGGGCTGCCTGGAGCCCGGCCAGCATCAAGGAGCTGCCCGAATTGTCCGCGCTCGCCAAGGAGTTCGGCCCCCAAGGCCTCACCACCCTGGGAGTTTGCCTGGACGATGCCCAACCTTCCGAGCTGCTGGTCTTTGCCGAGCGCCAAGGCGTGCGTTATCCATTGGTTTGGCCGGGAGAAAAAATCCTGGATGTCATCGCCCCGTTGGAGACCATCCCTTACACGGTTCTGATCGATAACGATGGCAAGATCCTTGCGCGCTTCCGCGGGCCGTTTAAGCCCAGGGAATTGCGCGACGCGGTGAAAAAGAATCTTTAGGCCCCGGCCTCCGACACCAACTCCTCGCACCAGGGCAACACCGTTTCCATGGGCAGGCCAATCACATTGCTGCGGGATCCCTCCACCCGTTCGACCAACCGGTCTCCCCCGTCCTGCAAGGCATAGGCCCCTGCCTTGTCCAACACGTCGATCTCCCGGACATAGGCCTCCACTTCCCGCGCCTCCAAGGCACGAAACTTGACGCGCGTTCGAACCACGCTTTCCCGGATCTTTTTTCCGTCCGGCAAGACCAGCACCACTGCGGTAATCACCTCATGGGTCCGGCCGCTCAGCCAACCCAGCATCGTTTTTGCCATTTCCTCATCGGCCGGCTTCCCCATGACACGTCCCTCACAAACCACGATCGTATCCGCCGCAAGCACCGGTTGACCGGGATGCCGCTCCGCCACCGCCCGGGCTTTCCGCCGCGCGTTGCCACGGGCCAGTTCCCCGGGCTGGATTTCGGGAAAGTCCTCCGCCGCCCACTCGTCCACCTGGGGCGCCTCCACCCGGAAGGAGATTCCGGATTCCCGCAGGAGATCCGCCCGGCGTGGCGAGGTCGAGGCGAGGATCAGTCGCACCTTCCGACCCTGCCCATCCGGTGCCGGAGAGGCACGCTTGGAGTGGGGAAGTTATTCCTCCTTATCCTCTTTTTTCCCAAACTCTTCCCCAACAACTTTGAGCCCTTGGTTGAGTCCTTCCATGAGTCGGGAACGATGAGACCCTGTGATTGCCGAAGCTCAGCCGATTCGTGCCCGCGGACGTCGGGAAGCCCCCGCCCCCATCAGCATTGAAGGCCTGCCCGCCCACACCAACCTCGCGGCGGAACGTTCCCTGCTTGGCGCCATGCTCGCCGATCCCGACCACATGGTGGACGCGGTCACAGAGCAGGGCCTGCGGGAGGAGGATTTCTTCGCCCCCGCCCATCAGGTCATTTTCCGCGCCCTCACCACGATGCGGGAAACCGGGCAGGCCATTGATCCCTCCACCCTTCTCGCATGGTTGACCGACCGCAAACTGCAGGATGCCGCCGGCGGTGTCGCCCTGATCGGCGAATTGGCCTCGGGGGTCATCAGCGTCTTTACCGCCCCCACCCATATCCAGCAGGTCAAAGACAAGAGCCTCCTCCGCGATCTTCAGCAGACCTGCGCCCAAATTGTGGTCGGTGCCCATGAGCGGCCCCACGAGGTGCAAGGAATTCTCGACGAGGCCGAGCGTGACATCCTGGAAATCCGCGGTCGCCGCGAAACCCAGGGCATCACCCGCGCCGCCGAGGTCGCCCCCAAGACGATCGAAATGATCGAGCAGTTGATCCGCGGCAAGGGTCACTACAGCGGCATTCCTTCCGGCTTCGACGAACTGGACCAGATGACCACCGGCTTCAAGGGAGGGGAAATGATCGTGATCGCCGCCCGTCCCGGCGTCGGCAAGACCGCCCTTGCCCTCAGCATGGCCCGCCACATCCTCCGCCAACGGTTCGACATCGAGAAGGACGACTTCGTCCGGCCCGGCCATCCGGTTGCCTTCTTCTCGTTGGAAATGTCCGCCCAACAGCTGATGTTTCGTCTCCTCTCTTCCCACGCGGGGCTCGATTCCGAGCAGATTCGCCGCGGCCAGCTCAGCGACAGTCAGATCACGGCCCTTCGGGGGGTGGCCGCCGAGATCAGTGACCTACCCCTGCTCCTTGATGAGTCCAGCCTGCTCTCCATCGGTCAGCTCCGCGCCCGCGCCCGCCGCCTGAAAAAGATGCACAACATCGGAATCATCTTTGTCGATTATCTCCAGCTACTTACCTCCGGCACGGACCGGGCCCGGGAAAGCCGTCAGGTGGAGGTTTCGGAAATTTCCCGCGGCCTCAAGGCCCTTGCCATGGAGTTGAACATCCCCGTGGTGGTCCTCGCCCAGCTGAACCGGAAGCCCGAGGAAACCAACCAGGATCCCGCCCTCCACCACCTCCGTGAATCCGGCTCGATCGAACAGGATGCGGACGTGGTTCTCCTGCTCAGCAGGGAAAACAGCACCGAGGACAACGAATCCGCCGAGGGCTCCGCGGAGGAGGGAGAGCCGGCCCAACCCCACCCGCTCCAGCGCGGTATCGTCTGCAAGCTGAACATCGCCAAACAGAGAAACGGCCCGACCGACCGCATCCGTCTCCTCTTCCAGCCGCGCTTCACCCGCTTCGACTCCCTGCCCCGCGAAGCCCGCTAACCTTTCTTTTCCGTCATGATTTCCCGGGGATACGTGGCGGTCTTGGCCGAGCCCCATACGGACGATTCCATCCGGAAAATCATCGAATCCTGGTTGGCCCGATTTGAACGCGTGGAGCAGGTGGTTCCCGGAGTCCAAGCCGGCAATACCACCACGGCTCTCCAAAGCCCCAAGGATCTGATTCCCTCCGACCACCTGCAGTTTCGGGTGATCCTCGGGTCGGATTTTGCCTGGGCCTACCTCACCCGCGGCCGTCGCGTCATCGAGACCACCGGTTTGCCCCATGAGAAAATCTCCCTGTGCCTCGACATCTTGCTGGAGCTTGCGGGGGTGACCGAAATCGTGGACCAGCACGATGATCGGCGCTTGGACGAGCTCGAACGAGACGGACTGATGTGAGCGCCTCCCCGGTCCTGATCCTGACTGCTGCGTTCGGGGACGGCCACAATGCCGCCGCCCGCGGGCTGGCGGCCGGCATCCAGTTGCGAGGGGGCCAAGCAGTGGTGGCCGATCCGTTTGCCGAGTCCAAGCCGGCCCTGAACGACTTTGCCCGACGTCTCTATCTCACCCTCATCAACCGCGCCCCGCATGCGTGGAATCTTTTTTACGCCGCCTGCCATCGCCTCCCCGTCATTGAAAACAGTCTCTTCCTGCATGGGGCAGCCCAACGGAGGGTCGAGGAACTGCTTCGCATCCATAAACCCAAGGTGGTGGTGCTTTCCTTTCCCGTCTATGCCCACCTGATCGCCCGCCTGCCCCGGGATCTGCGGAAAGAATTCAAGCTGATCACCATTGTCACCGATTCCATCTCCGTTCACCGGCTCTGGTCCAGCGCTCCTGCCGATCTCTGGGTGGTGCCGAACGAACCCACCGCCCATTCGCTTGCGGCCTTGGGCATTTCCCGCGACAAGATTCGTCCGATCGGTTTTCCTGTGGATCCGCGCTTTGCCGCCCCTGATCCCCACTCGGGCGATGAACCTCCCGGAGAGAAACCGAGGATTCTTCACCTTCTCAATTCCGGACTTCTTCATGGACCTGAAATGGCGGCCCACTTGGCGGCTCAACCCGGTTGGGAAGTGACCATCGGCACCGGCCGGGATCCCAAGGTGATGCAAAAGGTGGAAGAAGCTCTGGGGCATCATCGGAACAAAGTCCAGTTGCTTGGCTGGACCTCGGAGATGCCCTCGATCCTTGCCCGAAACCACTTCGTGGTGGGCAAAGCCGGGGGAGCCTTGACACAGGAAACGATCGCCTCCCGAACCCCTTTTCTGGTGACCCAAGTGGTGCCAGGGCAGGAAGAGGGAAACTTTTTCCTCCTCCAGGAAATTGGGGTGGCCCGTTTGACGCCGGACGGAGAGAGCGCGGTTCGAGCGATCCGCGAAGCCTTGGCGGAGAACGGCCAAGGGTGGAAAGAGTGGAAAGCCAAGCTGGCCGCCGCCTCCAAGCCGGACGCCTCCCTCCGCCTGGCTGATCTTTGCCTGTCGATGAATGGGTAGGGACGAGCAGTTACCCTGCTCGTCCGATTGAGACACCTCACCCTTCGAATACCGCATTAAATATCGGGCGCCCAGCGAAGCTGGTCACCCCTACCCATGCATTATCCGATCAAACCCACCCACGCCTTCCACATCGTCCGGGCCAGCTCTTCCGTCGGCTCCGCGTATTCAGAACTGTCCTCGAGGATCTGTGCGGGTTCGACCTGCGCGGCCGCCAGCTCCTTCCGGGAAGCCGCCACCATCTCGTCGATCATGGCCGCCGTCATCTCCAAGTGGGGAACCAGCCCGTAGGCCTTCTTGCCAAAACGAAAACCGGCACAGCCGCATTTTTGGGTGGCCAGCAAATGAACCGCGCCTTGGGGCAGGGAAAAATGATCCCCATGCCACATCAGGGAAGGGAAGTTTTCCGGGAGGCGACGAAGAACCGGATCCTTGCAGGCCTCGGGCATTTTATGGACGGGAACCCATCCGATCTCCTTCTCCCCGGGCTTCACCTCCGCCCCCAGGGCGGCCGCCAGCAATTGGGCCCCCAGGCAAATGCCCAGGATTGGTTGATCGGCTTTGACAGCCTTGCCTAACAAGGCGATCTCCTCTTTCAGATAAGGCAGCTTCCCCTGATCGTAGACTCCCATGGTCCCGCCCATGACGATGAGACCACCAAAAGGAGCAGGATCCGCGGGCACTTTTTCTTTTTGGTCGAGGCGGACGGTTCTGAACGAATGTCCCGCCGTTCGGATTTCCTCCGCAAGGGTGCCGGCCCCTTCCAGGGGTTCATGCTGCAAAACCAGAAATTCGGCCATCCGAAAACGATCCGCAAACGGCGGAATTTCCGCAATCTTCTTGTGAAAACTTTTTCGCCATCCCAATCAGGCCCGCGCTTCCGGCGCGTTCTGCAGAAACCACGGATAGGTGGAGGCAATCCCCTCCTCCACGGAAATGGAAGGTTTCCAGCCCAGCTTTGCGATGCGGGTGACATCGAGCAACTTTCTCGGCGTGCCATCGGGTTTGGATGAGTCCCAACGGATCGTTCCGGCAAACCCGACCGCCTTTTTCACCTTTTCGGCCAGCTCCTGGATGGTGAGATCCTCGCCCACCCCCACATTCACAATCTCCCTACCGTCGTATTTTACCAAGAGGACCAGCAGTCCGGCCGCCAGATCGTCCACATGCAACCATTCGCGTCGGGGAGATCCGGTTCCCCACAAAACCACTTCCTTTTCCCCTTTGATCTTCGCCCGGTGGAATTTGGTGATCATTCCCGGCAGGGCGTGGGAGGTCTCCGGGTCAAAATTGTCGCCAGGCCCGTACAGGTTGGTGGGCATGGCGGAGATGGCGCTTTTTCCATACTCATCACGATAGGCTTGGGCCAGACGGATCCCGGCGATTTTGGCCAGCGCGTAGGCATCGTTGGTGGACTCCAAAGGACCAGTGAGCAGCGAGTCCTCGGGGATCGGCTGGGGAGCGTGCTTCGGATAGATGCAGGAGCTGCCGAGGAAGAGCAGCTTTCGGCAACCGTGACGAAAGGCGGACTCCATCACATTGTTTTGGATCCGGAGGTTATCCAAAAGGAATTCCACGGGACGGCGGGAATTTTCAAGAATCCCGCCCACCCGTGCAGCCGCATCAATGACCTGATCGGGTTTTTCTCTGGAAAACCAACGATCCACCGCTACGGGATCGGTCAGGTCGAGCTGTTGCCGGGTCTGGGTCAACACGGCGACGCCCTTTTTCTTTTCCAAGGCGCGAACCACAGCCGAGCCCACCATGCCGCGGTGCCCGGCCACAAAGATTTTCATCCTACTCCCGGATGCGCTGGCCGGACCGCTCCTCGGCGAGGAGTTGGATATCCGCATCCACCATGATCTCGGCCAGCTGCTTGAATTTCACCTTGGGTTCCCAGCCGAGTTTTTTCTTCGCCTTGCTGGCGTCTCCAATCAGAAGATCGACCTCAGCCGGGCGAAGGTAACGTTTGTCGAAGGCCACATGCTTTTTGGGATCCACACCCGCCCGGGCAAAGGCCACGTCCAGGAACTCCTGCACCGTGTGGGTTTCCCCTGTCGCCACCACGTAGTCACCCGGTTGGTCCTGCTGCAACATCCGCCACATGGCCTCCACGTATTCCGGCGCGTACCCCCAGTCCCGCTTCGCTTCCAGATTTCCAAGGTAAACCTTGTCCTGCAGGCCGGCCTTGATCCGGGCGATCGCCCGCGTGATCTTTCGGGTGACAAAGGTTTCCCCCCGCCGCGGGCTTTCGTGGTTGAAGAGGATCCCGCTGGACGCATGCAGCCCGTAACTTTCCCGGTAGTTGACCGTGATCCAATGGGCATAGACCTTGGCGACAGCGTACGGACTGCGGGGATAGAAAGGGGTGGTCTCGCTTTGCGGCACCGCCTGGACCAGACCATACATCTCGGAGCTGGAGGCCTGGTAAAAACGGGCCTTAGGGGCGACTTGCCGCATGGCATCCAGGATCCGGACCGCCCCGATGGCGGTGACGTCCCCCGTGAACTCCGGGATGTCGAAGCTGACGCGGACATGGCTTTGCGCCGCCAAGTTGTAAATCTCGTCCGGCTGGGTCTCGCCGAGGATTTTGATCAGGGAACTGGCATCGCTGAGATCCCCATAATGCAGGAACAGCTTGGTCCCCTTCTCATGGCGATCCTTGTAAATCGGGTCGATCCGCTCGGTGTTGAAGCTGGAGGATCGGCGGATAATGCCGTGAACCTCATAATTCTTGGAGAGAAGCAGCTCCGCAAGGTAGGAACCATCCTGACCGGTGATTCCGGTGATCAAGGCTCGTTTGGCCATCGCTCAGGTTTTTCCAAGCAAGGGTTGCGCCCGGGTATCCAGCTTCCTGGCCAACCGGAGGTCCAGCTCGCTCACCCCGCCCACATCATGGGTGGTGAGCTCGATTTTGACGGAGGAAAAAGAGAGTCGGAGATCGGGGTGGTGGTTCATCTTCTCGGCCTCAAGATTCACCCCGGTCACGAACATGGCGGCGGCCAAAAAGTCGGGAAATTTGTATTCCCGGAAGATCTTTCCGCCAGCCTGCTGCCAGCCGTCCAGGGTGGAGAGTACCACCTCGATCTGGTGCCCGGTTAACTTTGCCGCCATCCAGATAAAATATCGGACTCATTTCCGCACCCAAGCTTGGATTTTTCCTTCCGGCCCCTCACCCTTGGGGAATGCCGGAACTTGCTGAAGTCCGCTATTTTAGCCAACGGTGGCGTCCTGGACTCTGCAAGAGAATCACCAGAATCCACATTCACGCAGGCAAAAGGGTCTTCCGCGGAACCCAGACTGCCGGGCTCAGCCGCAGCCTGGTTGGCCAGCTCCTCGGCAAGATCCAAACCCACGGGAAGCAGATGATGTTTCGCTTCGGCGAAGACCGATGGCTGGGAGTTCATCTCGGTATGACCGGGAGGTTATCCGCCAAGTCCGCTGCCCATCTTCCCTCCAAGCACGATCACCTGATCCTCTACACCTCCCGCCACGCCCTGGTTTTTGAGGACCCCCGCCTTTTTGGAAGAATTCGCTTTGACCGATCCCCACAGCCTCCCCCGTGGTGGTCTACCCTGCCACCGGATCTTTTTTCCCGGGATTTTTCCGCCCGCCGCTTAAAGCAGATTCTCCAAAAACGGAGCCGGACTCCGCTCAAGCCGCTTTTGCTCCTCCAGGATTTTTTCCCGGGAATCGGAAACTGGATGGCGGATGAAATCCTCTGGCAGGCCGGCCTGGATCCCCGCCTCCGGGCCGGTTCGGTTTTGCACCCCCACGCCTTTCGTTTGCATCGGACGATCCGCAAGGTCGCCCGACAGGCCTTGGCTACGATTGGCAAAAACTGGTCCGATCCACCCCGCTCCTGGCTTTTCCCCCACCGTTGGTCGGACGGCGGCCGATGCCCCCGGTGTCGAAAGCCGCTGATTCGTCGTCCGGTCGGTGGGCGAACCACCTGCTGGTGTCCCGCCTGCCAGAAGGCAACTCTTCCTCGCCGTACCCGTTGATTCTAAAATTCAGACTATGTTCCGGTCCGGTCCTCCCCGGCGTATTCAGCCCTCCTTGCAAAAAAGCGGGGAGCCGCCCCCCCTTCAGGAAAAGGCACCGGTCAAAAACCCTCCCTGGCTTCCGGTGGCGGGTTTGGCTGGGGCTGCCGCTTTGCTGGGATTGGTCTTGCTGACGGGGCTTTACCTTCTCCTCCGCGGCCCTTCGTACTCGAAAAACGACGACGAACTGCGCACCCCGCAGATGTTGCAGGCGGATTATGCCCGTTGGAGCACGGCCCTGCGCCAGATCACCCAGGCAGCCTTGGATTCGAACAGCCCCGCCCTTTCCATTCTCCCTCCCGCGGTGGCGGCGGATCCCTCCACGCTGGGCTGGTGGAACCGCTGGAAAAATCTGCCCCCGGAAGGATTGTCAAAATCCGTGCTCGCCCGGCGTTTACCCCCGCAGATCGAACTGACCGGCCTGACCCCCC
>RGTE01000290.1 GCA_010025475.1 Verrucomicrobiota bacterium | reverse complement strand
CGTTGGCGGGACCGGCTTTGGGGGGGGCGGATGAGATATTTTCCCAGCTGACCAACGTGGATTTCCGGTTTGGCACCGTAAAAGACGAGGACGGGACGGAGATGGAACTGAGTCACGGGACTTTTGCCTCGCTGTTGCAAAGGCAGTCGGCCGAGGTTCGGCGGACAGCCTGGAAGCAGTACTACACGGAGTTCGAGCAGCATGCTTTTTCCCTGGCGGCGACGTTGGCAAGTTCCGTGAAGGGGGATGTGTTCCGGGCCAAGGCGCGGAAACACGTGAGCGCGCGAGCGCAGTCGCTTTTTCCCGACCGGGTGCCCGAGAAGGTGTACGACAACCTGGTGGCGGCCGTGCGAAAGAATCTCCAGCCGCTGCAACGGTATCACCGGCTCCGGAAAAAGTTGCTGGGACTGAAAGAATTGAAAGCCGCCGACCTGCAGGTGCCACTGGTGCCTGCGGCCGGAAGAAAGACCACCTTTGAGGAGGCGGCAGGAATGGTGACGACGGCATGCCGCCCGCTTGGGGACGAATACCAGAAGGTTCTGGAGGAGGGGTTGGGGAAGGCGCGCTGGGTGGATCGCTATGAAAACCGAGGGAAGCGGAGTGGGGCATTCTCCAGCGGGAGTTACCGGAACCCGCCTTACATCCTGATGAACTACCGGGAGGATGTGCTTTCGGACGTCTACACCCTGGCGCACGAGGCGGGGCACTCGATGCACACGTGGATGAGCCACCGGACCCAGCCGTATCAGGACGCGCACTATCCGATTCTGCTGGCGGAGGTGGCGTCGACCTTCAATGAGGAGTTGCTGACGCACCACCTGCTGGAGGGGCCTGCGCGGGAGGACAAGATGTTCCGGGCCTACATCCTGAATCGCCAGATCGATGATATCCGGGGGACGATGTACCGGCAGGTGATGTTTGCGGAGTTCGAGCACCGGATCCACGAGGCGGAGGAAAAGGGGGTGGCGCTGACGTTGGACTTTTTCCGAATCTGCTACCGCGAATTGCTGGAGGCGTACTTGGGCGAGGCGATGGAAATTGAGGCACCGCTGGAGCTGGAGTGCCTGCGGATCCCGCACTTTTACAGTGCGTTTTACGTCTACAAGTATGCGATCGGGATTTCTGCGGCGATCGCGCTGTCGCGGAAGGTGTTGGCGGGGGATGGCGGGGCGGTGGAGTTGGTGCATGGATTTCTCAGGTCGGGGGGTTCCCGGCCCCCGTTGGAGACGTTGCGGGCTGCCGGGGTCGATATGGAACAACCTGCTCCGGTGGAGGCGGCGCTGGGGCTGTTTTCCCAAAGGGTGGAAGAGTTGGAAAGGATGCTGGCTTAGCGGACTTCTTGCTGTCCCGCCCCCGGTTTGCAGGATAGTTCGCGATGAG
>RGTE01000289.1 GCA_010025475.1 Verrucomicrobiota bacterium | reverse complement strand
GTCTACGACCAACAGATCGAGTTGGGCGGACTTATTTATTACAACGACGGCATCTTAAGCCGTGCGGCCGAAAAAACCCAGTCCTTGGAAGCTGCGGTGATCGCAGACCAGAAGAACCTGGAACAAGAGGAGACCAGGAAAAGGCAAAAAGCCGCGTCCCAACTCCTTGATAAAATTTAGCCCGACTCGAGAAGGGCAACGAAAACAAACTCCGGTTGCGCGAGAGCAGGAGTTCCGCAGGGTCCTTTAAGCAACACGGCCCACGGCCGGGAGAGCGAAGGGCTTGGCGAGAAAGGTTCTACGCAGGAGATAGCAGATAGGAGTTAGGAAATAAGGGGACTGGTTTAAGTTGAAGTAAGGCTGCGGACTGCAGGTTGAAAACTGGCCAGAAAAAACCGAAATGGAAAAGAGGTGCGACGAGTAGTTCCTGACGGTGTTTCAGGCCATCCAGCAGTTGATTACGGAGGAGCAAGAGCCGAGGCGAAGGATTGGTTTCGCCGTGGTAGGCAAAAAAACTAAAGGCGGGTTTTGAACCAGATGGCCAGGGCGAGGCCGGAAAAGAAGCCGACAACGTAGAGGAAAGTCTTATAGAGGATGATGACGATGGCGGCACCGAGGCTCATGATTCTTGATGAGCGGGAAGCGGAAAAAGTAGGGGATGGCAGGCAGGAAATAGGAAGGTTTTCGTGAGCCTTAACGCGAAGGTGAAGAGTGAAATCATGGGCGGCGCATGGTGGTTCTGTCCTCCGTCGCCCTGTCTCGGCGGGCGCGAAGAGCTACGCGGGCTTTGGAATGGAAGGTGCATGTTAAGGCCGACGCATGGAAGAGGACACGCCGCGGTAAGTTTGGTCCGGGTAGGCGGGCCAGGAGTAGCCGTTGGAGGTGAAGAAACCGCGCCCGGAGGAGATGGCGGTTTGCCCGTCGTTCCCCCAGAGGAAGCGGTTGTTGCCTGACCCGCTTTGGCCGGCGAGTTTGCCGTTGGGTCCGACCCAGAGATTGCCGCTCCGGTAGTAGTAGCCGTCGGGTGCGACGACGGAGCCCCGGCCGGTGGAGTAGACGAGGCCTTTGTCCGTGATCACGGCCTTGTTGCCGCCCTTGTAGTAGGGCCCCTTGGCAACAAAGGCGCCGGCAACGGTTTCCACGTCCCGCCAGCGATCGGCTTCCCAGTCGTCGTCATCGTTGTTTGCCAGCGCGGATACCCCGGCCAGAAGAGCAAGAAGCAGAATCGGGCCGGCTTTCATCGGAGGAAATAGTCGAGAAGCCCGCGGAGCAGGTCCCAGGCGATTTCACAGAGGAAAAGAAAGACGGAAATAAAAATCAGGAAGGTATGAAGATCCTCCGAGCGGATCCGGGAAAGCGAGGAGCGCCGGCGGTACATGG
>RGTE01000288.1 GCA_010025475.1 Verrucomicrobiota bacterium | reverse complement strand
CTCGTGTTTCTGCTGCAGGTCACGCAGACGCGACATGAGCTGCTCGCCCCGCAGGGCGGCGTTTTCCACCAGGTGCTCGTTTTCGATGACATGCAAGCTCGCCAGCCCGCAGGCCATGGCGAGGTTGTTGCGACCGAAAGTGGTGGAGTGGGCGACGCAGCGGTCGAGTCGCGAGAAAATTCCCTGATAGATCGGACGGCGCATGACGATGGCGGCGCAGGGGACGTAACCGCCGGAGAGGGCTTTGGCCAAAGTGACGATGTCGGGATCCAGGTTCCAGTGCTGGAAGCCAAACCATTTGCCGGTGCGACCAAAGGCGGTCTGCACCTCGTCGGCAATGAAGAGAGTTCCGTATTTCCGGCAAAGCTCCTGGGCGGCGGGGAAGTAGTCGTCCTTCGGGTATTTCACCCCTTTGCCCTGGACGGGTTCGAAGATGAAGGCGGCCACGTCCTTGGAACGGAGCTTTTTCCCAAGATCGTCGATGTCCCCGAACTTGACGAAGTCGGCGCCGGGGAGGAAAGGCTCGAAGTCCTCGCGGAAGTTGCCGGAGTGGGTGATGGAGAGGGCGCCGAAGGTGAGGCCGTGGTAGGAGCCCTCCTGGGCGAGGATGCGGGGGCGTTTGGTGTAGGCGCGGGCGAATTTGAGGGCACCTTCGACGGACTCGGTGCCGGAGTTGCAGAGGAAGCAGGCATCGCGGGGGGCGAGTTTCTTGGCGAGGGCCTCGGCAAGAAGTCCGGAGAGAACCGAGCAGTCCATCTGGACCATGTTGGGGAGGTCGAGTTCAAGGACATCCCGGATGGCTTTCTGGACGGTGGGATGGTTGCGGCCGACGTTGAAGACGCTGTAGCCGCTCAGAAAGTCGAGGTAGTCCTTGCCGTCGAGGTCGTAGAGGTAGGCGCCTTCGGCCCGGGCGTAAACCTTGTCGAATCCGATGGTGCGTTGGACCTTCACGAGCGTCCGGTTCACGTACTTGTCGTGCAGGTCGTAGTTCTCGCCCAACCGGGTGAGGATGGTGTCTTTCAGGTCGAATTCAGCCATGGGAGATAAGGTAAATAGCAAAAAGCCTCCGCCCCGCAAGAGGGTTGGGGTTCCTGGTGAAAGTTAAAGTTTAAGTTTAAGTTGTTCCTATATTGTAAAGTGTTGATAGACAACGTTTATTATAAATAAATCAAGAAGGCCTTCTAATGAAAATGAAAAGGAGAGATAAAAAGATGTTTTTTGAGACTAAATCTCATTTCCTAAGTCTAATTTTATGCTTCATTTTATATCCTCGTGAGTTCCATCAGATTTCTTGTTCTTCTTGCGCAGGTCTTTGTGGTGACCTGGTCCCATGCCCAGGTGAGGGTGGTCGATTTTGGCGGCGGATCCTCCGCTTACGATG
>RGTE01000287.1 GCA_010025475.1 Verrucomicrobiota bacterium | reverse complement strand
GTCACCCTGGATGCCGACACGCATTTCGGTCCGCGCACGCTTGCGGAACTTGTCCAACCCCTGGGGGACGAAAAGGTGGGGGCGGTTTCCGGGAGGGTAAGAGTCGGCAACCGAAAAAGATTCCTGCCGGCCTTGCAGGAGCTCGAATACAGCAGCGGGTTTCATTTGGACCGAGTGGCGTACTCCAAGTGGGACTGCATCACGGTGGTGCCCGGGGCGGTTTCGGCTTACCGCCCGGAGGTGGTTCGATCCTTGGGGGGATTCAGCGAGGATACTTTGGCGGAAGACGCGGATCTTACTCTCGCGTTGCATGCTGCCGGCTGGAAAGTGGCTTATGCCCCCCAAGCTGTGGCCTGGACGGAAGCCCCGGCCACGGTGGGGGGACTTCTTCGGCAGAGGCGGCGCTGGACGTACGGCACGCTCCAATCGATCTGGAAACACCGCAACCTCCTTTTTTCCCGAAGGAAACCGTGGTTGGGATGGGTGGCTTTGCCGAGCCTGATTCTTACCCAGACATTTTTGGCGGTAGCGGTCCCTTTGGTGGATCTGGGGGTATTGATTTCCTTTTGGCAGGGCAAGGCCGCGGCGTGGTTGCCGTGGTGTCTGGCGTTGAGCCTGCTGTTGGATGCGCTTCCGGTGGCGGTGGCTCTGCGACGGGACCGTGAGTCTTGGAAAAAACTTCTCCGGGTAGTTTGGCTTCGGATGGTGTACCGCCCCTTGTTGGCGATCGCGGTCTGGGCGGCCCTGTGGAAAGCGGTGACTGGGCGGTGGACCTCCTGGAAAAAGTTGGACCGATCCGCGGAATGGGCCATGCCGCAGGCTTCGTGAGGCTTTTTTCTATCCTGGCTGTCGGGCTTGTCGTGGTAAGTCCGACATTTTTCCGCGATGCGGCGGCCCAGAGTTTGGAAATTCCGGATCAAGGCCTTTATCTCGGCGCCTACCTTGATGGAGGCGATGCGGAGGATCACGTCACCCGCGAGGCGCTGGATAAATACGACAAGCGAGTTGGGAAAAAACAGGCCATCGTGGCGTTCTCCAGTTTTTGGGGGGAACAGTCTTTTCCCCAGGAGCAGGTGAAGATTATTTCCGCCTACGGCGCGGTTCCCCTGATCTACTGGTCGCCGTGGGATCGGCCCTACGAGCAGGATCGAGGCCCCGACCGCTTTAGCCTGGAGGCCATCCAGGCCGGCCGGTGGGATGATTATGTCGACCGATGGGCGGATCAGGCCAAGGCTTGGGGGAGGCCGATGCTGGTGGCGTGGGGGCTGGAGATGAATGGGACGTGGTTTCCTTGGTCTGGGACCTTTTACGGGGGAGGCGAAAAGACCAAGGACGGGAAAGGATTCCGCGGACCCGAGCTTTTTAAGGAGTGCTACCGGAAGGTGGTGGCGCGGGTGAGGGCTGTCTC
>RGTE01000286.1 GCA_010025475.1 Verrucomicrobiota bacterium | reverse complement strand
CGGGCCAAGGCGGAGGAGCCTGAGGTGCGGAGACTGGACTTGGCAGAAGTGGCCTTGGTTCTGGCGGCTGCGGGAGCCGGGCGTTTGGCGGACTTTCGCTGGGTGGATCCTCCGGAACACGAGTCGATCGCTCGCGCGGAGAGGCTTTTGACTGACCTCGGTGCCACGGAAGGGGCAGGAGGTTCGCTCACCGCAATTGGTAAAAAGATGGCCGGGTGGCCGGTTCATCCGCGTTTGGCCCGAATGCTGATCGAAGCAGGGGAACAGGGCTGTTTACGCGGGGCGGCGGGGATCGCGGCCCTACTTTCGGGAAGGCCTTTGCTGCAGAGGATGGCGGGGCGCAAGGGAGAGGGGGCGGAAATCCTTTGGGAGGCGGAAGAGGAGAGTGACTTGTTCGTATGGCTAAGGGCGTTGCGTTTTGCGGAGAAGGAGAGATTTCACCCCGGGGCGTGCGGGAGGATGGGAATCCATGGCGGGGCGGCGCGGGAGGCGGCGGCGGTGCGGGACCGCCTGTTGCAGATGGCCGCGAGGATTGGGCTGAAGGCGGAGGAGAAACCGGCAGGAGGAGAAAAACTTCGGCGATGCGTCTTGGCGGGATTTTCTGATCATCTGGGGAGGCGGCTGGATGGCGGGACCCTGCGCTGCGCCCTGGTGGGAGGGCGGCGCGGCACGATTGCCCGGGAAAGCGTGGTGCGGGATCGGTCCTTGGTGGTGGCGGGAGGGAGGAAGGATGGTTAAGGGAGATGTTCCCAAAAGACTTTTCCGAAAAGCGGGGCCTGGATTTTGAAGAGAACGGAAGAAAAGTGGTGCGGTTGGATCAGGTCAAGTTCCGGGATCTGGTTCTGGAGGAGAAACGGCGGGAAGCAGAGGCGGGGCCAGAGGCCTCCGCAGCCTTGGCCCAAGCCGTGTTGGATGGGCGTTGTGCATGGCCGGGATGGGATCCGGAGGCGGATGCCCTGCTGGCCCGTTTGGAAACGATCCGAGGCTGGGGGGAGGAAGATTGGCCGTTTTGGGATGAGGAGGCCAAACGACTGGTGCTGGAAGCCCAGGCGGAAGAATGCCTGACGTGGAGACAGATGAACGAAAACAGCGCTTTATCCAAAATCCGTGAATGGTTGGGCAAGGAGCGGGTCGGGCAGTTGGAAGCGTTGGCGCCGGAAAGGATGCCCCTGCCGGGAGGCAAGTCGGCCAAGGTGAAATACGGGAAAGGAAGAGAGGCGGTGATTTCCGCCAAGATTCAAGATTTGTACGGACTGAAACAGCTGCCCGTGATTGGAGGAGGCAAGGTTGCCGTGACGCTGGAAATTCTGGGCCCCAACCAGCGACCCCTGCAGGTGACGCAGGACTTGACCTCCTTTTGGGAGAAGACTTATCCGGCGATCAAGCCGGAGTTACAGCGAAGATACCCA
>RGTE01000285.1 GCA_010025475.1 Verrucomicrobiota bacterium | reverse complement strand
CCCACCCTTGAGCGTTTTGTTGGGCGCGGTCGTCGTTGTTTTGCATGGTGCCCTCTAAGGGGAAGGAAGGGGAACGGTGCGGGGCTGTCCCGCTTGATCTAATGATGCCCCACCTAGCGGGGCTTTGCTTGCCGGAATGTGCCAGGGAACAAACCGGCCCAGTCCGCTTGACAAACGGCCCGCCGTTCGTCATCAGACAATGGCCAGGCATTGTCAAAGGCCCGGCGGCCGATTTCGTGATAATGACTAGGCGAATCCTTAGAGATGATGACGGCCTGACCGCTTGGCAATTTGCTAACATAGCCCCCGGCAATTTTGCCGGAAATGTTAAGCAAACGATCGGCAAGGGTTTTAGAGTCTTTCACAAAGATTATGCAATGGTTCAGGGTGTTTAAGCGTGCCGGCCCAATAGAGAAACAAAGGGCCAATCTGCCAGCCTTTTAGTTTCTTGTTATAGATTGCGGGCTGATTGTCGCCAGCAATGGACAGAACAAATTGGCAGGCTTCAGGCTCACTTCTTAGCACTTCCCAAAGACTGCCCTTTGTTTTGCGGCCAGAATAGCCTACCAAGTAGGATTTGTCTTCGTAACTAATGGCCACTTGCCAATAAGTTACGCCTGTTCTATGAGTGGGAATCCACATAATCAGTTAGCGATGGGCATAAGGACAATGTCAAAATCCGCCGCCCCTAATTCAGTGCTAGGGTGAAAATCTGCCGAAAAATAACACGCGCCACGAGTCCTAGACGATCGCAGGGTAAGCTCTTTGATTTGCTTAATCTTACAAAATCGGGCCATCAATGACGGATCAAAAGTAAACCTTTCCATTGTATCGGGGGGCTCATTTGCAAACAAGATAGCTTCTATGTCTGGCAAGTCTCCCCAGCATCGAAACTCCTTAGTTTCTTTTCCTTTTGGCGTAATTGTGGCTAGTTCGCAGCGTGCTTGCGTAATCCAAGATGCTGTGGTCATGCCGGTTTTCCATTCCTTAATGAATGGAAGAGCAGGGATAGAGTCAGAAAAACCATCAAAATCTGCCCATGCTTCAGCATGAGAGAAAGTCATTTTTGCGGCAATGCAACCATCACAAGCCCAAAGAGAAATGGACTGGCCAACATTAGCGCGACTAATTCTAATTGCGCTGAGCTTTTCTTTTCCCAAAATAACTTTGGGAGGGCAGAATTGCGCCATAATGTGCAGCGCAAGCGTAGGGATTTGTGCGTGAATCATGGCAGGAAAGAAAAAAGAAAAGGATTGAAAGGATTACCAATCGTGGCGCGTGTGAGCGTAACGCGCCAGCAAATCTTGAGCGCATTCCTCACTAATAGGGCGCCGGGCTACTGGTAGGCCATTGTGCCAGCCTGTAGCAGTCCAGGCCATTTCATACTCTTCTAGGGTGACTCTTTGCCC
>RGTE01000284.1 GCA_010025475.1 Verrucomicrobiota bacterium | reverse complement strand
ATTTCGACGACGACGTCGTCCTGATGGGCCATGACGGCCCGGGCCATATCCAGATCGCCTCCGGCAAGACCAAGGTGCGACCCCTGGAGGTGTACCACGGCAAGGTCGGCAAAGGTCTCTCCGTGGAGATGAGCGTCCGTCAAGGACCGGTCACCCTGCTCTCCGTAGTGGAGTATGCCGATGGCTCCCTGAAACTTTTGGTGGCCGAGGGTGAATCTGTTCCCGGGCCGATCCTCGAGATCGGCAACACTAACAGTCGTTACCGGTTCCCGATCGGTGCCCGCGCCTTCGTGGAGCGCTGGAACGCGCAAGGCCCGGCCCACCACTGTGCCGTGGGAGTCGGGCACATCTCCGCCCGGATCGCCAAGCTCGGTTCCCTGCTTTCCATGGAAACCGTCCGGGTCTGCTGAAACCGGCAACCTGCTGCGAAGCGAGCCTACTCCTTCTGAGGTAGTACAAAATACTTTCGCCTGTCGGCAGAGCTCATGTTTCGGAAGTCGAGCGCCGCTATAGGGTGTCTTTTTGATTATTTTTAGCTGCCGCAACAAGCGAAAACAAATCAAGGCCTCACATACGGAGGCTGGTAGACCTCCACCGGCGCCCCGCTGGGGGTAGCTTTCTTGAACAGCCGCCTCAAAACTCGTCGCAGGCGATCTGGGAGGGCGACACCCCGATCTCCGCCAGCATCTTGCGGCAAGCCTTCACCATCATCGGGGGGCCACAAAGATAGAATTCGACGGCGCGGACGTCCGGATGGTGACGGAGATAACCTGGGTCCCGCCCACACCGCGGAGATGGCCTCGGCGGAGGGCATGATGATGTCCAATGCCCCCGAGATTCCCGCCAACCGCCCGGCCGATTCCCACGGGATGGCCGAAGAATCTGCCCGGCCCACCGGCCCCGCCCCGCTTCTGCGGAACTATCTTCTCTGTGCCCTCGCCGGCTTCACCTGGTACTTGCAGTTCTTCTTCTACAGCATGGGGGAGACAAAAATGGGAGCGTACGCGTTCTCCAGTTGGACCCTGCACATGGCGTCGATCATCATCTTCAGCACCCTTTGGGGTCTTTTTCTGCACGAATGGCGGGGATCAGGCCGCCGCACGATGAGGCTTGTCTGGCTCGGCCTGCTGGTGCTCGTGGCCTCCACCATCATCGTCGGCTACGGCAACTACCTCGGCGCCTCCGCCGTCGGACATTAAGCCGTTTTATTTTTCCAGCACCCGGTTGCCGGCGCCGTTGTCCCGGATGGCCCGATCACCGGCAGACTGAAAAACATTTCCGACCAGGGTGTTGTGGTCGGCGAAGTCGCGATTATCGACGCTGCTACCGTAAGGATAGCCAGCATCGTCCTCACAGTAGGACCGGCGCCCCTGCCGGGATCCCAGCCAGATTCCGTAGCTCCCCGGACGC
>RGTE01000283.1 GCA_010025475.1 Verrucomicrobiota bacterium | reverse complement strand
TGCTTTAGAAAAAGCACGGCGCGCTGCTGTGGCAAAAGATTACAGAAAGTCACAGATGCTTATTGGAAAAGCATTAACTGGATCAGTATTACTTGGGGTGGCAAAAACTCTTTCAGATCAAGGTATAATTGGATCAAAGCCATCGACATCCGAAAAGATTAGGGATGTACAGTATCAAACTCTCGCACCAAGAAACATAAATCTTTCAGCGTTAAATAGATTTGCAAATAGTGAATCAACCGCAATAGAGCCAGGTGATAAGGTGATTTCCTTGGACAAGATGGGTATTACTGGAGCAATTTTGTCGATTGTTAATTCTGCTATGGATGCAACAAAACAAGGCAAAGAAGGATCATTTGAGCTTTCATCGCTTCTTCCAGAAACGCTTTCGTTTGCATTCAACCAAAGCTTCTTGAAGGGTACGAATAGCTTGCTTTCGGCTATGTTGGATGGAAGTGGAGCAACGCTCGACAAATGGATTTCAGATTACTACGGCGTTGTGGCATCGATACCTTTCCCGAACACTCTTACCGCAGTTTCTAGGTCTATGCGGGAAACAATGCCAGAGAAGTTCCAGATCAAGGATGTGCCTGGAGATGGTGTTGAAAGAATGATTAACGTGTTTGGAGAGGTGTTGAGCAGAAGGTTGCCAAGTATGGATGAGGATATGCCAAGAAGGATTGACATCTGGGGAAGAGAAGTCCCGCAAACTCCAGAAGGTGCTGATCCGATTGCATACAACTTCTTTGACGTTACGAAAGGCCGTGAGGTTTCCTACGATCCAATCACGCTTGGAATCTACAAGATATTCAAGGCAACGGATGATGGTGACGTTGTCCCTCCGAAACCACTGCGTAATTTCACGCTTGATAATGTTAAGTATAGGCTTGATCCAGAGCTATACGAGGATTACGCAAGAATGCGCGGAAGGGCAAACAGAAGGGCAGCAGAGGCTATGTTTGATGACAAAACTTTCAAGAGAATGAAGGACGAGGACAAGGTGATCGTATTGCGTAGTGCCTATGCTCAAGTTGGCGATGATGTAAGGAAGCAGTTTATATCAAAATATGGCAACAGAATTAAGCGAGGTGAGAAGCAATGAGATTTTCAGTAAACCCATCGAAGGATGTTTCCTTGAGAAACGATATGGTGGCTAGGGAGCTTACTGGAACTGGATACGAGCCAGTTCCAGAAGAGGTGAGAAAGATTGCTCCAATTGAAAAGGCCAGAGAATACGCCAAGCAAATTCCACAAGCCTCACCAGAACAACCACAACTTGATTTTATAGAGGAACAACAAGCTATGCAAACAAAACCAGAACAAGATGCGCTACAAGCAGCAGCGTTAAAGACGATTGATTTTGAAGCAAGGAAGGACAAGCAGGGCAACGTGCAGGTCTATAAATTGCCAG
>RGTE01000282.1 GCA_010025475.1 Verrucomicrobiota bacterium | reverse complement strand
CCAACTCCGGTTTTTGAGAAAAGCGGCTCGGGCTTGTAACGGTGATTGTTCGCCAGGACCTCTTCCAGGATGTCCTCGTCTGTCAGAACCTCCAGCAGATCCAGCCGAAGCCTCATTCTCCAAATCTAAACCGCCCCGGAAGACCCTTCAAGCCCGCTTCGCCAGCACCTTCTTCTCGTAACTCTCCGCTTCCTTGATCCACTGGGCCTCGCCGGGCACGCCAGCGCGGCGGCAACACTCCTCCCACGCCTCCCCAAACGGCATTACCTTCAGCCGCTCCATCAGGGCCAACCGCTGGGCTCCCTTACCTTCACGCTGCAACTGAGCCAGTTCCCGATGCGGAGTGAGGAGGGAGTACAGAATCGCCTTCCGCGTGGCTCGGATCCCGATGACGTAGGCCGCGATCCGGTTGATGCTGGCATCGAAATAGTCCAAGGCTACCTTCACCCGATTCCACGCCTGACCCGCACCCACCTCGTGAAAGACGGCTCGGGTCGGATCGTCGAACAGCACCACGTGATCAGAATCCCAGCGGATCGGTCGGCTGGTGTGCAGTAAAAGCCCCTCGTGAAAAGTCAGAAGTGCTGAAATCTTGTCCGCGATCCCCTCGGTGGGATGGAAATGCCCCATGTCCAGGCAAAGCAGCTTCTTCCGGCTGAGCGCGTAGGAGGAATAAAACTCCATCGAACCAGTCACATACTCCTCGCTCCCAATTCCGAACAGCTTCGGCTCAACCGCATCCAGGCACAGCTTCTCATCAGGAATTTTGGCGGCAAAGATCTCATCGTACGACTTGGCCAGCCGCGCGCGGGGCGACCAGCGATCCCCGGGAAGATCCTTCAAGCCGTCCGGCACCCAGTGGTTGTTGACGCAAACCCCGCCCTGCGCCTTGCCCATGGCCGCCGCGATCTTACGGCTGGCAATCCCGTGCTTCACCCAGAACTTCCGGACGCCCTCATCCGAGCTGGAGAGGGTGAACCCGTCGGCCGCTTTGGGATGGGCGAAGTAGGTGGGGTTGAAATCCAGGGCAATTTTTTGGCTCTTGGCCCAGTCCACCCAGTTCTGGAAATGGGATAGTTCCATGGCGTCCCGATCCACCTTCTTCTTCCCGGGCTCGGCGTAGAAGGCATGAACATTCACGCGATGGACTCCGGGCACCAGAAAGATCACCTTTTCAAAATCCATCCGCATCTCGTCCCCGTTGCGGGCCCGGCCGGGATAGTTCCCCGTCGCCTTGATGCCGCCGCTATCCGCCACCCCTGAACCTGCCTCCAGTCCCGCCACGTCATCCGCCTGCCAGCAATGGATCGAAATGGGCACCTTCAGCGCCGCCTCCACCGCCTTGGCCGGATCGATTCCCAAATCGGAATACGCCCTCATTAGACTTTTGACATTGGTCGGATTCCCAGCG
>RGTE01000281.1 GCA_010025475.1 Verrucomicrobiota bacterium | reverse complement strand
TTGCCGAAGCCCAGGATCCGGACCAGGTCGGAGAGGGCGGGCGACCGCTCAGCGAGGGACTGGGCTTGGGAGACCTCCCCCCTCTCGATCAGATCCGCCACTTGGGCCAGGCGCCGTCTAGCCTGCCGGAATATGTCGGCCAGCTCCTGTGCGGTCTCCGCGCCGCCGGCCTGCGAACCGGCCAGAACCTGCTGGGCGGCTTGAATAGTGCGCTGGATCTTGCTGGGACTCATCCCGTCACTCCTTCAGGACGCAGATTTCTCTCTTGTCGTCGCCTTTTGGTCGAATCAGGTAAATCTCAAAGGATTGGCCCAGCATTTCGTTGCGAACCCAATCCATTAGGGACGGCCTTGCCTCAGGGACAACGGGTACTTCCTTCACAAGTCTTTCTACCTGAAGACTGGAGCTCCACGCCTTCATCACTTTGTCTGTTTTGTCTTTCGTCTCTTTCCTGTCAAAACGGTGATTCTGGTAAGCGTTATGGTCCAGGCTCTGCAAAGACGCCGGCAGCTCGTTGAGTCCAAGGATTTTTCGGAGGCTTTTGATCCTCTTGTTGGCATCCGCCCACACGTCTTCAACCCCGGAACTGTCGTTAAGGGACGTGCCGGCAAATATTCCCTTCTTCGTGTCGGTTCCGCTCCAAAGGGATTTAAGCTTCTTCGCAAGCTCCTCTTTCTTCTTCGCCAGCTCCTCATTTTTACCCCCGCCGTCTTTCTTTGGACCCCCAGATCCTTCCAGCTTTGTGATTTCAGCTTCTATCTTTTTTAGGTTTTCGTAGCTATCCTTAGTCATGGCCTCGAATACCTCGTCCCAGGCCTGCAAAACGGACGAGGCTCCATCCCCCCTCAACAAGTCATTCAGCCAGGGATTCTCCTTCCGCTCCTGATCTATCTGCTCTTGCGAAAGCATCGGGAGGTCTTCCGCCAGTTCCTTGCGCGCCTTTTTGGCCTGGGGACTGCTTGTCCCCATGCTTTGCACCAGGCGAAAAAATTCCTCATCATTACCGGGGTCATCGAAGGACAGGCTTAAATACAAACCGTTGGTGGAGGGCTTTGTCCGGATTTCCCACAAGTACGGCAACGCTTCCTCCCCCTCAAGGATCCTTTCTTTCGCAAACTTTTTCAGGTTCGCGAGCCTTTCCTGTGCCGTTTGGCCCTGAATCCCGGAGAAGCCGACCTGGATAGGACTCGAGACCCTGATGAGCAGGTTGGTGCCTCCTAATTCCAGCACATAGGGTCCCGCACCGAGCTCCGGATGGATGCTTCTTTTTTTGACGAAGATTTTGCCGAAATCCGTTTCCTTTGGCTTGTTTTCCCCAATTTCCCATACGGGAACCTTTTTTTCGGGGCGAGCCCAGTCTTCCGGAAAAAGCGTGTCTCCGATCAGGATGTAAAGCGGTTTTTGTGTATTGCCGATTTTTTCGAGGAATGAGCCAAGTC
>RGTE01000029.1 GCA_010025475.1 Verrucomicrobiota bacterium | reverse complement strand
ACGGCGTCGTCAAACTCCCCAAACGCAACCCCTACGAACTGATCGGCCTCCGCCGCCCGGTGCGCCGCGAGGTGCTCCGCCTCCGGCCGGCCGCCTGACGGGTGGAACACGTCCCGGTCCTCCTCGACGCGATCATGGAGATGCTCCAACCCGCCCCCGGACGTACGGTGATCGACGCGACCTTTGGTCGCGGCGGCCATACGCGCGCCTTCCTGGAGCGGGGAGCCCGCGTGATTGCTCTCGACGTGGATCCGGATGCCCAGGCTGAGGCGGAGAAACTTTCACGCGAAGCCGGTTCGGACCGCTTTCGTTTTGTCCGAAAAAATTTCGGTCAGCTTGCGGAGATTGTTGCCGAGGAGGGGTCCGTCGACGGCCTGCTCCTCGATCTCGGCCTCTCCTCCCCGCAGCTCGACCGCGCGGAGCGGGGCTTCAGTTTCCAGCAGTCCGGCCCGCTCGATATGAGGATGGATCCGGCCCAAGGGGAATCCGCCGCCGACGTGGTCAACCGTCTCCCCGAACCCGAACTTCGGCAACTCCTCCGCGATGGGGGGGAGGATCGCGATCCCGGGAAAATCGCCCGGGCCATCGTTCGCGCCCGGCCGCTCCGCACCACCGAGGATCTCGCCCAAGCCGTGATCCGCGCCACGAAGGCACCTCGGCCCGGATCAAAACATCCTGCCACGCGCACGTTTCTTGCCGTTCGCCGTGCGGTGAACCGGGAAGGGGAAATGCTCGACCAGGCCCTCGCCGCCGTACCGAAGGCCCTGAAACCCGGCGGCCGTCTCGCCGTCCTGACCTACCAGTCCCTCGAGGATCGCGTGGTGAAAAACTGGATCCGCGACCATGCTGAGGAGGAAAAACGCCAGCCGGGCATGGCCTTTGGCCAACCCAACCCCGCACGCTGGGTGAAGTCCCTGGGGGAAGCCGTTCCTTCCGAAGCCGAGATTTCCGCCAACCCCCGGGCCCGTAGCGCCCGGCTGCGCGGCGCCGAAAGGATCGCGTCGTGAGCCGCAACCAGATCCGGCGCACCAACGAGGTCGGCGGCACCCAGCTGGTCCGCTTCCTGCTCGGCGCGGGGGTGACCACCTCGCTCGTGGTCGTCTTCGTCCTGCTCCACGTCACCAACATCCGGGCGGCCACTGAGTTGAAAAAACTGCAGACCGCCCACGACCGCATGGATGATCTCGTCAAATCGGCCCGCCTCCAAGCCGAACGGCTCCGCTCGCCCCGCCATCTCTCCGAGCGTTCCGCCGAGATGAACCTCGGCCTCGTCAGCGTCAGCCAGCTCGAGATCGTGGAGGCACCCGCCCGTCGGGCTTCGACCGCGGATATTGCCCGGGAGGCCAGCCGATGAATCCCCGCTCCCGCATCGTGGTGGTGACCGTGGGTCTGGCCCTTGCCTTCACGACCGTCTCCGTCCGGCTGATCTGGATTCAGTTGGTCAAACAGCAGGATTACCGGGAGGAGGCGATCAAACTCCACACGTGCGGCGAGCCCGTGCCCGCCCAGCGCGGTTCCATTCTGGATGTGAGTGGCCGCGTTCTGGCCCAGAGCGTCCCGCAGCTCGAGGTCCGGATCGACGGGAAAATTTTTTCCGAGCGGCCGCAGGAACTCCCCACGTTGGCAAATCTTCTCGGGGTTTCCGCGGAATGGCTCAAGGGCCAGATCGATCCCCAGAACCGCTACCAAAAAATCGCCGACGGCGTGAACGCGGATCTTGAGGGCAAGTTGCGGACCGCCCAGCTCCGTTCCATCCGTTTTGAGCGCAAAACCGTCCGCGACTATCCGAACGGCACCGAAACCTCCCAAGTGCTCGGCTTCGTCAACCTGCGGGACCAGGAATTGGGCTCCGACCGCACCGTCAGTTTTGAAATCGGGGAGGGCGGCATCGAAAAATCCATGGACCGTTACCTGAAGGGCGTGGCCGGTGAACGCCGGATCATCCGTGATGCCAAGCGCCGGGAGATCCCGTACTTCCGGCTTTCCGACCGGCCCGCGCGGGACGGCTACCACGTGGTTCTGACGATCGACCAGAGCATCCAGCACATCGTGGAACGCGAGGCCGACCGGCTCGTCGAGCAGTTCCAGCCGGAAAACCTCCACATCCTCGTGGTCCGCCCCGCCACGGGGGAAATCCTCGCGATGGCCAGCCGTCCCGTCTTCGACCCGAACCACCGGGACACCTTCCAGCCCGATGGCATGAAGCCCCGCGCCATCGCCGACGCCTATGAACCGGGCTCCACCTTCAAGGTCGTCACCCTTGCGGCCGGCCTCAACGAGGGCGTGGCCGATCTGAACACCACCTTCTTTTGCGAAAACGGCCAGATGATGATGGCCGGGCGGGTCCTGAAGGATCATGAAGCCTACGGCCTTCTCTCGCTCCGCGAGATCATCGCCAAATCCAGCAACATCGGCATGGCGAAGTTGGCGGCGCTGCTCGGGGAGGAAAAATTGCATGAGTACGCTCGCCTGTTCGGCTTTGGCGCCCGCGCCCAGAAAGGCGAGGGGATGCTCCCGGGCGAAATCGCTGGGACGCTTCATCCGCTCAAAAACTGGACGAAGGTCTCCATGACCCGCTTCCCGATGGGGTACGAGGTCGCCGTCACCAACCTGCAGATGGCCCTGGCCTACGCCGCGATCGCCAATGGCGGAAAACGGATGGAGCCGCGGCTGATCAAGGCGGTGGTGGACCGTGACAACCGGGTCGTGATGCAGTTTTTGCCCAAGGTCGTCTGCCAGGTGATCCGTCCGGAAACGGCGAAGAGCGTGACCGAAGCGCTCCGCGGGGTGGTGTCCGACGAGGGCACCGCCGGTGAGGCGCAGGTGCCCGGTTTCACCGTCGCAGGCAAGACCGGCACGGCGCAGAAGTACACCGCGGAAGGATACGTCAGCAAATACCGCTCCTCCTTCATCGGTTTCCTGCCGGCGGACAAGGCCGAGTTCCTCGTTTCCATTCTGGTCGACGACCCGAAGGGAAAAAAATATTACGGCGGCCAGGTGGCGGCCCCGGCGTTCCGGGAGATCGCCACCCATGTGGCCGAGCAGCTCAACCTCGACCGGGGGGCGGTGGTGGCCAGCCGCGAAAAATTGTGAAGCTGGCCGAAGTCATGGACGGGGTGAAGGTCCGCTCCTGGGAAGGCCCCCAACAGGCCGAAATCTCGTCGCTCGCCTACGATGCCCGCGGCGTCTCGCCCGGCTCTGTCTTTTGCACGTGGAAAGGACACCAGCGCGATGGTCACGCCTTTGTCCCCGATGCGCTCCAGCGCGGCGCGGTTGCCGTGGTGGCGGAGAAACGTCTCACCGATCTGTCCGTCCCCAATATCCGCGTGGAAAGCGGCCGGCGCGCCCTCGGTCGCATGGCCGCCAACTTTTACGGTCATCCCTCCCGCCATCTGCAGGTCATCGGCATCACCGGAACCAACGGCAAAACCTCCACCTCCATGCTGCTGCAGTCCCTCTTTGCGGCCGGCGGGTTGCGCTGCGGACTTCTCGGCACGGTGGCGAACGACACCGGCCACGGTCGCAGTCCCGCACGTCACACCACGCCCGAGGCCCTCGATCTCCAGCAACTGCTCGCCGAGATGCGGGAAAACGGCTGCCGCGCCGCCTCGATCGAGGTGAGTTCCCACGCGCTCGACCAGGGCCGGACGGAAGGGGTGGATTTTGCCGGCGCCATTTTCACCAATCTGGGCCGCGACCATCTCGACTACCACGGAACGATGGAAGCCTACGAGCAGGCCAAGTCGCTCCTTTTCCGGGGACTCCGTCCGGGCGCCTTTGCCGCCGTGAATCTTGACGATCCCTGCGGCGTGCGGATGGCCGCGGTTTGCGCCCCGGGTGTCCGCGTTCTTCGGTACGGTCTGGAAAAAGGGGATGTCCGCACCGCCGATTTGAAAATGGGAATCCAGGGTTCGTCCTTCCGTCTCGTCACACCCGAGGGTGAGTTTCCGGCCACCTTGCCCTGGTTGGGCCGATTCAACATCTCCAACGCCCTCGGGGCCGCCTCCGCCGCGCTGCTGGCCGGAATTCCCGCCGAAAAAGTGGCTGCGGACCTGGGCCGTGCGCCCGCGGTTCCGGGCCGCATGGAAACCGTTCCCGGTTCGGGCGAAATCACCGTGCTCGTCGACTACGCCCACACGCCCGATGCGATCGAGGCGGCCCTCGCCACGCTTCGACCGATCACCCGCGGCTCGCTTTGGATTGTGGTGGGAGCCGGCGGCGACCGGGACAAGGGCAAGCGGCCCAAGATGGCCGCCGCCGCCGCGAAATTCTCCGACCGCGTGATCCTCACTTCCGACAATCCGCGCAGCGAGGAGCCCGCGGCCATCCTCAGGGAAATGGCCGCCGGCCTGCCGAAAGGCGCGGCTGTCCAAAAAATTGAAAATCGGGCGGAAGCGATCCGCGCGGCCGTGCGTTCGGCGGGGCCCGGTGATGTCGTCCTCGTGGCGGGGAAGGGGCATGAGGAGATCCAGGAGATCCGTGGGGAAAAAATTCCGTTTTCCGACCGTCGCGAGGTGGAGAAAGCCCTCGCGGAAAAGAGCCGCTCATGAAGCCCCTTTCCCTGGCCACCTTGGCGGAATTGGCGGGCGCCCAGCTGATCCGAGGCTCCGGTGAACGGGTGGCTTTCGGAGTCGGGATCGACAGCCGGACCATCAAGCCCGGTGAGGTATTCCTGGCGATCCAGGGACCCAGGCACGATGGCCACGATCACATCGCCGGTGCGGCGGCGAAGGGGGCCATCGCCGCCGTGGTCAGCCGGGAGAATGTCGGACAGGTGCCCGCCGGATTTTCCCTTCTGCTGGTGAAAGACACCCTGCTTGCCCTGCAACAGATGGCGCGGGGGTATCGCTGTTTGGTCCCCGCGCGGATCGCCTCGATCACGGGAAGCTCCGGCAAAAGCAGCACCAAGGAAATGCTCGCAGCCGTTTTGGGCACGCTCGGCCCCACCCATCGCACTCCCGGAAATTACAATAACCACTTCGGGGTTCCCCTGACGCTTTTGGGGATCGGGGAAAACGATCGCTGGGCGGTGGTGGAGATCGCGATGAACACGCCCGGGGAAATCGGACCTCTTGCCGAGCTGGCCGGGCCGGAAGTCGGCCTCGTCACCAACATCGGTTGGGCCCACGTCGAGGGAACGGGATCGAAGGAAGCCACCTCCCGCGAAAAAGGCGCCCTCTACCGCGCGCTCCCCGAAAACGGCTTGGCGGTTTCCAACGCCGATGATCCTTTCGAAAAGAAGACGTTGGAAGGTTGCCGGGCCCGCGTGGTCCGCGTCGGCACCAGGGAAAAGGTGGATTACCGCCTTGCCTCCGTGCAGACCGATGGGGCCGCCACCCGTTTTTCCTTGGAGAGTCCCAAGGGCCGCGCCGAAGTCAGCCTGCCCGTGCCTGGACCGCACATGGCCATGAATGCCGCGATGGCCATGGCCGCCGGCATCGAATTGGGGGTCGAACCCAGAGCCGCCGCGGACGCCTTGCAAAAAGTCCAGCTTCCCAGTGGCCGGGTTCGGTTGGAAAAGCATGGCCAAGGCTGGCTGCTGGATGACAGCTACAACGCCAATCCGGACAGCCTCGCCGCCGCCGTGGCCACTTTGGAAAGTCTGCCGGGCAAGGGGAGGGCGGTGGCGCTGCTCGGGGCGATGGCGGAACTCGGCTCCCTCAGTCGAATGTTGCACGAGGAGTCCGGCGCGAACCTCGCCCGGAGCCGGACGGGCCTCTGCTTCGCCGTCGGCGAGGATTCCAGGTTTCTGGTGGAAGCCGCGCGAAAGAACCGCAAGGGCGAGTGGGCCCGCTGGTTTGCGAGCCGCGAGGAACTTCTCAAGGCCTACCGCGCCGAGGCCAAACCCGACGACCGGATCCTCGTGAAGGGGAGTCGCTCCCAGTTGATGGATCTGGTTGCCGCGGAACTCAGGAAGGGGAACTGAGCGATGTTGTATTACCTCAGTCTCCTTAGCCATTGGTTCGGCGCCCTGAATGTGTTCCAGTACGTCACCTTCCGGACGGTGGGTGCGGCGATCACCTCCTTCCTTTTTTGCCTTTGGATCGGACCCCATGTGATCGAGGCATTGCGCCGGCTCAAGCTCGGCCAACCGCTCCGAAAAAAGGAGGAGGTCCACAAACTGGCCGACCTGCATGAAAACAAGGCCGGGACACCGACGATGGGTGGCGTGCTGATTCTTGTTTCCCTGGCGCTGGCCTGTGTGCTTTGGGGAAAACCCAGCAACCCGTACCTCTGGATCGCGCTGGGAAGCACGTTGGCCCTGGGAACGCTCGGCTTTTGCGACGACTACGCCAAGATCCGCAAAAAGTCCTCCGGCGGACTGAGCGGTTGGAAAAAGATTTTCGTGCAGGCGGCGGTGGCGACCGGGGTGGTGGGATCGCTGCTGCTCATCCCACGGGCGCGGGAGGCGGCGCTGACCCTGCAGATTCCCTTTGTCCGGGAGGACTTTTTCCTTTTCCACCTGCCGATCTGGGGCGCGGTGGTGCTTTTTGTGTTCATCATCGTGGGCAGCTCGAACGCCGTGAACCTCACGGATGGTCTCGACGGCCTTGCTTCCGGCTGCCTCCTGACCGTCGCCCTGGTGCTGGGACTTTTCGCCTACCTCTCCAGCCACGCGGTGATTGCGTCGTACCTTTATCTTCCCAAGGTTCCGGGAGGCGAAGAGCTGGTGATTTTCTGCTCCGCACTCTTCGGTTCGTGTCTTGGTTTCCTCTGGTTCAATTGTCATCCCGCCAAGGTTTTCATGGGCGACACCGGATCCCTCGCACTGGGCGGTGCCGTCGCGGTGGTGGCAATTTGCATCAATCAGGAGCTGCTCCTCGCCGTGATCGGCGGCGTTTTCGTGATGGAGGCTGTTTCCGTCATCCTGCAGGTGGCCTCCTTCAAGCTGACCGGCAAGCGGATCTTCGCGATGTCGCCGATTCATCATCATTTCGAGCTCCGCGGCTGGAGTGAAACCGCCGTGGTCGTGCGCTTCTGGATTCTCAGTGTGGTCTTCGCCCTGGCGGGCCTGGCCTCGCTCAAGCTGCGGTGAAAGGGGAGACGATTTCATGGACCGGAACCAAGACGGTGGTGCTGGGGATGGGACGCAGCGGTCTGGCCGCGGCGGAGTGGCTGTTCGCCCAGAAAGCGGAGGTGACCGTGTTTGACGAATCCAAGAGCGCAGGGGTGAAGGATCTGGCCCGGCGTTGGGAAGCCCGGGGTGCCCATGCCGTGACCGGGCTGGAAAAACTTCCCCATGCCCGCTTTGATCGCGCCATTCTCAGTCCCGGGATCGATCCGAAGCGTCCCGTTGTCGTGCAGCTGCGCAGCGCCAAAGTCCCGATGCTTGGCGAACTCGAGCTCGGCGCCCGTGCCTGCCTCTGCCCGATCCTTGCCATCACGGGCACCAACGGTAAAAGCACCACCACGGAGCTGATCGCGGCCGTTCTGCAGGCGGCCGGAAAAAAGGCCGTGGCCTGCGGAAACCTCGGCCAACCGCTCTGTGAGGTGGCGCCCTGGAGTGGTGGGCTCGACTACGCCGTCGCCGAAGTGAGCTCCTTTCAGCTCGAGACGATCGAAACCTTCCGTCCGCGCGTGGCCGTTTACCTGAACCTCACCCCCGACCACCTCGACCGATACGCCGATATGAAAGAATACGCGGCGGCGAAAAACAGGATTTTTGAAAACCAGACCGGCGAGGACGTGGCGGTCGTCCAGAAGGGTTTGGCCCTGCCGAAGTTGGCCGCCCGCACCGTGACTTTCTCCGCCACCGATACTTCGGCGGATTACAATCTCCGGGAAGGCTGGCTTTGCGTCGGTCCTGACCAGGTGATGCTTCAGGAAGAGACGAATCTCCGGGGTCCGCACAACGCCGAGAACCTGCTCGCGGCGTTGGCCGTGGCGGATGCCGAAAAGATTTCCCGGGACGCCGCGAGGAAAGCGTTCGCTGCCTATCGTCCGCTGCCCCACCGCTGCGAAGTGGTGGCGATCCGCGCCGGGGTCACCTGGATCAACGACTCCAAGGCCACCAACCTTGATGCGATGGAGCGAGCCGTGCTCGGCATGACCGGCCCGGTGGTCCTGATTGCCGGCGGGAAGGACAAAGGATTTGATTTTGCCGCCTGTTTGCCGGCCCTGCGGGGTCGCGTCCGTGCCGCCCTGCTCGTCGGCCAGATGGCCGAGAAGATCGAGAAGGCGTGGCGGGAAGGCATTCCCTGCCGCCGGGTCGGCACGCTCGCCGAGGCGGTGAAACGCGCCGCGGCCCTCGCCCATCCCGGCGAGACGGTCCTGCTCAGCCCCGGCTGCAGCAGTTACGACCAGTTTAAGAATTTCGAGGAAAGAGGGGAGACATACCGGCAGTGCGTCAAAGCACTGCCCCAGGAGGAAAACAAAAAACCATGAGCGATGAACTGCTCGAATACTCGGCCAGAAAAAGCAGCACGACGGTGATGGATGACAGCTCGTCTGACACCCCGGCGAAGAAGGGAGGCCTGAACCGGCTCTCCACCATCTTCCTGGTGGTGCTCGGTCTGCATGTCGTCGTGATCGTCGGCATCAGCGCCTACCACCTGCTCCGCGGCAACCCCGACACCCCCGTCTCGCACATCGAGACGAGCCCGGCGCCCGCGATGGAGCCGGCCAAGGCACCCGAAGCGACCCCGGCACCCGCGGTCGCCAGCAGCATGCCCAGCCCCGACGACAAGGTGTGGCAGACCCAGGCTCCGGCCGAGGCTTCCGCTCCGGTCGCGTCGGCCCCGGTCCCCGTGGAAGCCGCCGCTCCCGCGATGGCTCCGGCCGCCGCCGAACGCACCCACGTTGTCGCCAAGGGTGACACCCTCGCCAAGATCGCCAAAGCCAACGGCGTGACCTCGGCGGCCCTCGCCAAAGCGAACGGCGTCCAGGGGACCATGATCAAGATCGGCCAAAAGCTGAAGATCCCCGAGGTCGCCGGCGCCGGCACCGAAGCCAAGCCTGCCGTTTCCGCCCCCGCCCAGGCGGTGGCTGCGGCGGCTGCGAAGCAGGAGTCCAGCCCGGCCGGCACCTACACGGTGGCCGCGGGTGACACCCTCGCCAAGATCGCCAAGAAGTTCGGCACCAAGGCCGAGACCCTGGCCAAGCTCAACTCGATCAGCGACCCCAAGAAGCTGAAAATCGGGATGAAGATCCAGGTTCCCGGCGAGGCCTCCGCGAAGGCGGAAGCCCCGGCCGCCGCCCCGGCGGCTCCGGCCGCGGCGCAGGACATGGCGATGCTTCCCAAGAACTCATCGAACTGACGATGGGACGCAACGCCGCGTACACCCTGATCGCCTGCGTGGTGGGTTTGGTCGGCCTCGGCCTGATCATGCTCGCCAGCGTGGGCGCGTTCTCCCCCGAAAACCGGGGCCAACCCCTTTTCTTCCTCCAAAGGCAGGGGCTCTGGCTGGTGGTGGGCATCGGGGTGTGCGCGGCGCTCAGCCGGCTGGATCCAAAGGTCCTGGTCTCCCGGGGCCTTTGGATCATGGTCGGCGCCACGTTGTTGGTGTTGCTCTGCCTGATTCCCGGAATCGGCAAGACCATCAAAGGCTCGGCCCGTTGGATCCCCCTCGGGCCGTTCGCCATCCAGCCCGGCGAGTTCCTCAAGTTGGCCACGGTCATCTTTTGCACCTTCTGGGTGGCACGGAACAAGGACCGGATGTCCAGCCCCTGGCGCGGTCTTCTTCTTCCCATGCTCATTCTCCTCCCGCCTGTCCTGTTGTTGCTGAAACAGCCCGACCTCGGCTCCGCCATGTTCGTGATCATGGCCGCGGCCGTGGTTCTTTTTGCGGGCGGCGCTCCGGTTCTGCCCCTTGGCATCGTTGGACTTTGTGCCGCGGTGGGCCTGATCGCCCTGGCCATGACGATGCCGGAACGCATGGGTCGCCTGGTTGGTTTTATGGATGTGGAGGCCCATCGGCAGGGCGACGGCTATCAAGTCTGGCAGGCCCTCATCGCCCTCGGTTCGGGCGGCACCCAAGGGGTCGGACTCGGCCAAAGCGTCCAGAAAATGTTTTATCTTCCCGAGGCCCATACCGACTTCATCTTCCCGATCCTGGGGGAGGAACTTGGCCTTCCCGCCACGCTCGGTGTGGTCGCCACCTTCCTGCTCTTCAGTCTCGCCGGCGGCTACATTGCCGCCCACGCCCGTGACGCCAGCAGCATGGTGCTCGGCATCGGGGCCACCGCCATCGTCGGACTGCAGGCCTTTGCCAACCTCGGAGTCACCACCGGCCTCCTTCCGCCCAAGGGGATCGGCCTTCCATTCATCAGCTACGGCGGATCCAACCTTGTCCTTTGTCTCGCCGCCGTCGGCATTCTTCTTTCCATCCACCGCCAAGCCCAGTACCGCGAGGAGGCGCGGAGCCGCCGCCTCGTCGGAGGCCGGCGGTGATGTCCGCGATGGGACGCCTTGCCATCGCCTGCGGCGGCACCGGGGGACACCTCTTTCCGGGCCTCGCCATCGCCGAGGCGGTACGCCGCCGCGGTCATGACGTCCGCTTCTTTATTTCCGCCAAGCCGGTCGACCGTCGCGCCCTGTCCGGCGCCGGTGAATCCCAAAACGGTGTGGAAATACCGGCCGTTGGCTGGACCGGCCTGTTCGGTGCCGTTTCCTTTCTCCTTCGCCTCGTGAAGGCGGTGAGGAAAGCAGGGAAGGAGCTGGCCAACTTCAAGGCCGACGCCCTCCTCGGCATGGGGGGATTTGTCTCGGCTGCCTCCGTCGGTGCCGCGCGCAGGGGCGCCATTCCCTATTTTCTCCATGAGTCCAACGCCATCCCCGGCCGTGCCACCAAGTTTCTCTCCGGCGGAGCCAAAAAGATGTTCGTCGGTTTCGACGAGTGCGCCCGCCGTCTCCCCAAGGCGAAGGTGTTGGTGACCGGGACGCCCGTCCGCAGCCGTCTTGGAAAAATCTCCAAGGAAGAAGGCCTGAAAAAACTCGGCCTGCATCCAAAACGCCACCTCGTCGCCATCCTCGGCGGCAGCCAGGGGGCGAGGGGTATCAACGAAGCGATGCTTCGCGGCCTGCCCGCCCTCAAATCTCTCGCCTCCTCCATCCAGATCCTTCATCTCGCCGGCGAGGCCCATGCCGAGAAGG
>RGTE01000280.1 GCA_010025475.1 Verrucomicrobiota bacterium | reverse complement strand
CGGTTCCCTTGATCTACTGGTCGCCTTGGGACCGGCCCTATGAGCAGGATCGCGGGCCCGACCGGTTCAACCTGGAGGCCATCCAGTCGGGCCGGTGGGACGAGTATATCGACCGGTGGGCCGATGAGGTGAAAGCTTGGGGAAAGCCGCTTCTGGTGGCCTGGGGACTGGAAATGAACGGAACGTGGTTTCCGTGGTCTGGAGTTTTTTACGGGGGTGACCAAAAGTCAAAAACCGGCAAAGGATATCGGGCTCCCGAGCTTTTCAAGGAGTGCTACCGAAAGGTGGTTGCGCGGGTGCGGGCGCGCGGAGCCGACAACATTCAATGGGTTTTTCATGCCAACGACTATTCGACCCCCTGGGAAGACTGGAACCTGATGAAGGCCTACTATCCGGGAGGGGATGTGGTCGACTGGCTGGGCATGAGCGTTTACGGGCAGCAGTTTCCCAAGGGCCGTTGGGTCTCGTTTCATGACTGCATGGACGATGCCTATGAAGATCTGGCCCAGCTCGATTCACAGAAACCGATGTTGTTGGCGGAAATCGGGGTAGGGGAATTTCCGGAGTCGGGAAGCAAACCGGATTGGATTCGTGACGCCCTGCGGGATCTCCCGGGCAAGTTTCCAAGAATCAAGGGAGCGGTCTTTTGGAATGAGCGCTGGGAAAACCCGGACGGCAGTTACAGCAACTTGCGGATGTGGTCCTCGCCGGAGGCCTTGCGCGCGTTTCAGGAAGGGGTGAAAAGCCCCCGCTGGATTGGCCGGCCGGCCTGGAAAAAGTAGGGGGAAACTCTCTCGACGATTCGGGCAGGAAACGGCATATTTCCCAATCTAAACCCTTATGGCCAAAGAGATCACCATGCCGGCCCTGAGCCCTTCCATGACGGAAGGCGTGCTCGCCAAGTGGCACAAAAAAGTCGGTGACGACATCAAGCCCGGCGAGGTCATCGCCGAGGTGGAGACCGACAAGGCGACCATGGATCTCGAAGCCTTCGACAAGGGGACCCTGCTGGCGATCGCCGCTCCCGAAGGAGCCAAGGTCGCGGTCAACGGCCGGATTGCGGTGATCGGCGAGCCGGGGGAAAAAGTGGAGGCGGTCAGCGCTCCCGCACCGACCAAGCCCGCATCTACCCCCGCGACAACCACGGCTAGCTCTTCTGCCCCTGTTTCCGCTCCCGTTCCCACCCCGGTTCCGGTCGCTTCCGCATCCGGCCGAGTGAAGGCTTCGCCGTTGGCCAAGAAGATCGCGGCGGAGAAGGGGGTCGATCTCTCCCGCGTGGCCGGCACCGGGCCGGGAGGAAGAATCGTGCGCAAGGATGTGGAGGGTGCGCCCGGTGGTGGAGCCCGTCCTGCCGTCAGTCTCTTCGGTGGTCGACCCATCGCGCAGGACGCGACCCGGCCCGTATCCCAAATGCGGGCGGCGATTGCCCGCCGGCTGGT
>RGTE01000279.1 GCA_010025475.1 Verrucomicrobiota bacterium | reverse complement strand
GCGGGAAGCCAAACGGCGCGGATTCCGTTGCCTGGGGATCTGCAACAACGTCTCCAGCACGATCGCCCGGGAGAGCGATGGAGGCGTCTACATGCACGCGGGGCCGGAAATCGGGGTGGCCGCCACCAAATCCTTCACCTCCCAGGTGGTTATCTTCACCCTGCTGGGTCTGTTGTTGGGCCGGCTTCATTCCCTTTCCGCCGCCCACGGTCGGGAAATTCTCGATGCGCTGGAAAAACTGCCCGGCCAAATCCAATCCCTGCTCCAGCGCTCGGGCGAGATCCAAAAAATCGCCCAGAAATTTGCCAAGGCCCGGTCCATGCTTTTTTTGGGACGGCTAACCAATTTCCCGATCGCCCTGGAGGGCGCCCTCAAGATGAAGGAGATCACCTACGTCCATGCGGAGGGGTACCCGAGCGCGGAGTTAAAGCACGGGGTCATCGCCCTGATTGACAAGGAAACGCCCACAATTCTGATCGCCACCCAGGACGGGGTTTACGACAAGAACCTCAGTAGCCTGCAGGAGATCAAGGCCCGGGGCGGACCTGTTCTGGCGGTGGCCCACGAAGCCGACACCAAGGTCGGCGGGTTGGCTGACGCCGTTTTCTCCGTGCCCAAGACCCATGAGCTCGTGCAGCCGATCCTCAACGTAATTCCCCTTCAACTTTTCTCCTATCACACGGCCGTCGCCCTAGGGCGCGACGTGGATAAACCCCGAAATCTGGCCAAATCCGTTACCGTGGAGTGATTGGACAGCCCCGTTGAGGGTTGCCCTGACCCCTCTCCCGGGGATATGGTTACCTTTTCCACGGCCCTATCGTCTAGCTGGTTAGGACACGGCCCTCTCAAGGCCGGAGCACGGGTTCGAGCCCCGTTAGGGCTAGTGAATATTTACGAATTCAGGGGTTGATTCGCGCTCGATTCTTGGCTGAGATTTTAGTTCCTCGGAATGAAGACAAGGCTACACACCAAGAACAACCACAACCCGAAACTCGCCATCCTGCGCGAAATCAAACGCAGCCAAGGTCTTTCCGTCAGCGAACTCTGCCAGCGCGTTGGCCTTTCCTACATGGGAATCAAACAGCACTGCATCGGGCTGGAGCGGGAGGGTTATCTGGACACTTGGCGCCGCCCCAAGGGCATGGGCCGTCCGGAAAAGGCCTACCGGTTGACCGATGGAGCCCGGGAATTTTTTCCCAGCCGATACCCCCAGTTCAGCCTGCAAATTTTGGAGTCAGTGAAGGAAAGTTTTGGCTCCCTTGCTCCGGACAAGATCCTGCTCAACATCTACAAGGCCGAGACCGCCCGTTATGAGCACAAGCTGGAGAAGCTGGAGGGAGAGGCCCGGTTCCGCGGCTTGGCCCAGCTCCGGGACGAGGACGGCTACATGTCCGAGTACAGCTTTGACAACTCCACCCGCAACCACCGCATCACGGAATT
>RGTE01000278.1 GCA_010025475.1 Verrucomicrobiota bacterium | reverse complement strand
GGCGGGAAAAGCCACACCCGTGAGCAAACCAACCACGGCGACTGCGACCAGCAGCTCGACCAAGCTAAAGCCGTTGGATTTCCCTCTTCGTCTCATCCTCCCAAGGGTAATCAAAGGCGACTTTTATACAATGCGATTTATTGCATTTGATAGCCGTGGCTTATGCTCCCCCTTTTTCCTCGAACCCCGGCCTTCGGCCTCTCATTTTAATTCGGCATGCGTCACGCTCACTCCAAGGCCGCCAATCCCCTCCGCCAAGCCGGACTCAAGTCGACCCCCGGCCGCCGGGCTGTCCTGCAGGTCCTGGAAAAAGCCTCCGCCCCCCTCACCCCGGAGCAGATTCACGCCAAGGTAGGGTCAGAAATCTGCGATCGCGCCACGGTGTATCGCATTCTCGAGTCCCTTGGCGAAGCCGGCCTGATCCAGCGCCTCATTCTCGACGGCAAAACGCTCTACCTCCCCGAGGAGTCCAACCATCACCACCATCACATCGTTTGCCGAAAATGTCGCGCCACCGTCTGCCTGGACGAATGCCTCATCTCCCCGCTGGAAAAAAGGGCCAAACAACTCGGGTTCCGGGATATTCGCCACTCTCTCCAGCTCACCGGTCTCTGTTCCAAGTGTTCAGGCTGAAACTTTAAACTTCCGTCCACCTCGCGCCTGTACCTCCCGCAAACGTAAAACGTTCACGTAAACGAAAAATTCAAGACTTTAGCTCGAACGCACGAGCTCGAATCAGTACGTCCACCCAAACAGTTTCCACCCGTCATTCATCCGCTGCGAGCCGTCCGGAGAATCCATCATGTTGTTGCTGAAGGTCGGCGCCGTCCCCTTTTCCTGGATCACTTCGGAATAGACCGGCTTGTTGGGGCTGGCGGGATTCACCACATCCCAACCCCGGTTGGCCATGGCCACAAACATACCCACGTCCGGGGAGTTGTCCTCGGGCTGGATGGCGCTCCGGGCCTGTTCCTCTTCCGGGGTCGCAGAGACCGCCTGCTGGACCTGGTTGTTGCCTTTGCTGTTTTGGCTGCTTCCGGCCACCGTGCGGTCGGCCCGGTTCGAGTCCACCTCGGTCTTTTTGACCGGGACCTCCTTCACGGCACCCCCGGCAGTCTTATCTTCCTGCTGCTGGGCAAACAGGGACAGGCAAAGACCGGCCCAAAGGGCAACTGCCATGCGCATTTCCTTCATGACCATAGCTTATCCCCGTGTTTTTTCCGGGTCAACCGGCCCTCCCTCGACATCTTTTTGCCGGTTGGCACGATCCCCCCATGCGGATTTTGGCTCTCGACCCCTCCCTCCGGGCCACCGGCTTCGCCGTGCTCGAAGGCACGGCCGAGAAACCGGTGGTCTTGGCCTCCGGCACGATCAAAAACCCCGCCTCCCGCAACTCCCACGACTGCCTCGTGGAAATTCACGACAAAATTGAATCTCTGA
>RGTE01000277.1 GCA_010025475.1 Verrucomicrobiota bacterium | reverse complement strand
CCGGGGGCGACGAAAGCGGACATGGAAACGGTGAAAAAAATCTTCGCCGCCGGCGGTCATGTGCTGGAGGTGGAGGAGGAGCAGATGGATGCGGTGACGGCGTTGAGCGGATCGGGACCGGCTTTCATGGCGAAGTGGGCGGAGGAGTTGGCGGATGCGGCGGCGCGGGCGGGGGTGGCCCCGAAAGTGGCGGAGGAGCTGGCGGCGCGGACGATGTTGGGAACGGGGACGATTTTGGTGCGGGAGGGAATCAAGCCGGGGGAGTTGTGCGCGGCGGTGGCGAGTCCGGGCGGGACGACGGAGGCCGGATTGAAGGCGATGCAGCCGGGGCTGAGCTCGTTGGCGGAGAAGGCGACGATTGCGGCGATTCAACGGGCGAAGGAGCTGGCCCGAGGCGGGTAGTTTTTCGTTTGGCCCCCGCAGACCTGCCCCCGCCCATTCTTGCTACCGCGTCCCGCGATAATTGATTTCCGCTGGCGCGGGGGAATTCACGTTTACGTTTACGTTTACGAAATTGTAGAAATCTAAATCAGCTAATCGTAAACATAATCGTAAACGAACAGTCCTAATCTCTTAAGACTAGCTCACCTTGTCTTTGGCAGGGCCTTCGGTATGATGATTTTATCGGGCCGTAGCACAGCTTGGTAGTGCGCTTGTTTCGGGTACAAGAGGTCCAGGGTTCAAATCCCTGCGGCCCGAAGTTTTTTCGAAGAAAAAGCGAGGGGCGCAAATCCCTGCGGTCCGAATCGAATTCGAATCCCAAAATTCCCAGTAAAAACTGCTCGTTTACGTTTAGGTGTATGTTTACGAAATTATCTTAAGAACTAGTGTCTTTCTTAAGCGTAATCGTAAACGTAAACGAAAGGTTCGAAGGGCTGGGATTTTGGGCTAAACCTTCTTAATGCGTTGGTGGCAAATCAGTGTCGTTTTTTGGGTGATGGCCCTGGCGGCGAAGGCCGGGGAGGTACCGGAGACGTTGTTTCTAAGCTGGGAGGGGGATCCGACCACGACGATGACGGCCCAGTGGTTGCGGGGACCGGGTTTGGGGGATCATCCGAAACCAGATCGACCGGAACAGGCCCGTTGGCGGAAGGCCGAGGGAGGGACATGGGCATTCTGCAAAGCAAAAGCAACCCCGTTTCCAGATCCTAAATTGTGGCGTTTGAAGCAAATCAGTTGGAATCGGATACAAAATAAAAAAGCAATTTTTCCCCATCCAACCAAAGCAAAGGAATCGGCATGGATGACTCTTAAGGTGAGTTGGTCGGATTTGGAGCCGGGGACGGATTACGTCTTTACCATTGGTGACTCCCCGGAGATGAAGTTCCGGACCGCCCCGGCCAAGCTGGATGGCACGCTGGTGTTTGCCGAGGGAGGCGATGTGGATGTGACGGAGACGGCGGAAAAGATGATCGCCCTGGGATGTTCCCAGGATCCGCTTTTTTTC
>RGTE01000276.1 GCA_010025475.1 Verrucomicrobiota bacterium | reverse complement strand
AAAAACTAGGGAGCACCAAAAATAGAAGTATCTAAAATAGGATATAAATCAACCCTTCGATTTAGTAAGTAATTTGATGTTTTTATGAATTGCCGAAATGGGATCGGAAAGACAGAGAAAGTGCGTGGCTCCTTTTTTTGTCCAAAGGAGGCGATCAGCGGCGTTCCATTCCGATAAAAAGACCACCAGACGGACGGATCCGGGTTTGATTGGTCGCAAGGGTTGGTTGCCGTTGTGCAGGAGAACATCGCTTGGACAGAATTTAACTTTTCCTTTCTTCCAGATCAGTGCCCGGATTTGAAAGTTCTCCCAGAGATAAAATCGGAAGAGCTGATTTAAGAGCCCCTCAGAAGAGTTGAGGATAAAGCGTGGGACTCGTTTTAATTTAGGCATCACAAAGCCTATATCCTAATTAGGATAGTGTCCAATTTTTGGGTAAAAATAATTTAAATAAGTCCCTCGTATTAGATTTTTTTTGAGTCATTATTCCTTGATGGCCAACCGAGATCACCGTCGGAAAAAAAATCGTGAATCAAGGGAGGATCGGGTTAGGACTCTGGGGGGAAAGACAAAGCTTTCGAAGGTTCGGAGTCAGGGTCGGACAGCCCGCGCACTGGCACGATCGGCGAAGACGAAGACCGTGTACGGAGCGAGGCAAAGCAGATAGGAGTTGGAAGATAAGGATTAACGGGAAGGGGTAGGTGGAAGGCGGGAAGATCCAAGGAAGCAGTGTCCCAATAAAAAAAGTTGGAATGGACCGCATCCTTTTCCCGGTTTCGTGGTTTATCTCCTTATGGGGGCGAAATGGTCCGGCAGGAATGAAGCATGAATCTGTACCGCCTGGAGATCATGGAGGAGGCCTTGGGTCAGCTCAGGGTATTGCCCGGTCCCGTGCGAAGGAACATTGGTCGGCGGATCGATTTGTTGCAGGCCAGTCTAGGCGGGGATGTGAAAAAGCTGTCTGCTCGCCGGGACGAGTACCGGTTAAGGGTGGGTTGCTATCGAATCCTGTTCACACTGGAAAGGGACCTGATACGGATCTATGCTGTAAAGCAACGACAGGATGCCTATGAGTAGCACCGCCACTCCCAAAAAGCCCACCGTCGCCTCGCTGGCACGGGAGGTGCGCCGGATCCGTGAACAGATGCAGGATTTGCAGGATCTTTTGGAGCTTCGTGGGGCCATCCACCGGAACGGCAAGCGCCCAGGCTCTGCTTGGAATAAAATTAAGGACTCAATCCTCCGGAACGGAAAATAGTTCATTCATCCTCGGTTTGTCTCTGGGGGGTAAAAAATTGAGGTGGATGGCCTACTTGGGAGGGCCTCGCTTAAAGCGGACAACCGGCGGTGGGGGATTGGGGAATGGTGGGGAGAGTCGGCAACTCAGAGGGGGAGAGCTGAAGGCGGGTAAAGAGATCCCGCAGGCCCTCCGAAGAAACTCCGGGCCAGATGGCAGAA
>RGTE01000275.1 GCA_010025475.1 Verrucomicrobiota bacterium | reverse complement strand
GGAGTCCTCACTCACGATGACCTTTTCCTTTCCCCACACGCTGCCTTGAACCGTCCCCTGGATCACCCCGTCGGCCGACAACCGGACATCCCCCCAGATCTGCAACCCCTTCCCCGGGATTCCGGCGGATTTTTCCTCCGTGCTCACAACCAAATTTTGGGGCCGATCCCCTTCCCGCTCAATGCCCAACTCTGCAGGGAGAGGATTGCGGAAACGGATAACTTTCGATATCGTTTTCCGCTTCGCCTCGGTAGCTCAGTTGGTAGAGCAGGTGACTCTTAATCACTTGGTCCTAGGTTCGAGTCCTAGCCGGGGCACAGTCGCCGTCTTCGGCGGCCAACCAACCATGAAATGCGGCGTTTATCTTCTGGAATTTGACTCTGATAAATTCTATCTGGGCTCCACGAACGATTTGGATCGCAGGATCGCCCAGCATCGCTCAGGCCTGGTCAGATCCACCAAGCGTTTAGGCCGCTTGCTGGGAGTCGCGGGATTTCAAGCGTGCTCCACGCTGTCCGCAGCACGCAACCTTGAGAGAAAGTATAAATCCTGGAAAAGCTCCGCCAAGGTTCTTGCCGCGATGCGAACGTGGAGCAGCCCCGACAGGGTCGGGGTTGGTCCTAGGTTCGAGTCCTAGCCGGGGCAATCGTTGGTGGGAGCTGGAAGGGTGCAGGGGGCAGCCAAAGTTTAAGTGATCTGGACAATTGAATTTGGAGCCTAGGTAGGGCGGCGTGTCCCTACGCCGCCTCATTCAAAGTCGCGGGTGTCATGGTCCAATGAGGCGATCTGGGACAGCCCGCCCTACCTGCTTGCTGCACCCCAAGCACATCCTTACTTCAACTAACTCCTTCCACTTCCCGCCTGCCCCTTTCCACGAACTTTCCTATCTCCTATCCAACCTTCTTTTCTGACTCCTCCACCAGCAGCAACGCGATGACGGTCAGCGCCAAATGGATCGCGATGTCCGCCACCGTGGTGTGGCCGCCGATCAGCATCTGCCCGAACGCCAGCGACAGGAACAGCACCCCAGCCATCACCAGCGCCGCCCGGTTTCGCCCCGCCACCAGGATTCCGGCCCCGATCAGGATCTCCACATACGGCAGGGTGCCCAGATACAGCTTGACCGACCAGCCCGGCAGGAACGTTTTCTCCAGGAACGGCTGGCTTAGGGCCGGCATGACCTGGCTGTAAAAATGGGAAAAGCTCAGCCCCTGCGGGCCGTTAAACTTCGCCGCGCCCGCCACCAACAGCCGGGTCCCGAGAAACATCTGCAGCAGGAAAAAGGCCCAGTCCCGCGCCTGCCAGCGCACCCAGAACGGCCTCGGATCGATCGTCTCCTGATTCACGGGTCTATCTCCTTCCCAGCCTGAATTCGCGGTGCGCCGCCCGAACCGCCTTTGGCCCCGCCGCCTCGTCGACCACCACGGTGATCTTGATCTCGCTCGTGCTGATCATCTGGATGTT
>RGTE01000274.1 GCA_010025475.1 Verrucomicrobiota bacterium | reverse complement strand
GCTTCCCGTGATCGCTTTCCCTTGGCGCATCACCTTCGGCACCCTCGTTACCTTCTTCGTCGGGTTCCTTTTCCGCCCCAAGCCGGTTTCATCCTAATCCTGCCGACTTCCACCTGACTCCTTACCCTCTCCTGCAGCATCCTCTTCGGCCGTAAAATTCGAGCTAAGTAGGCCACTTTTGCCCCGTACCAAGTTCAAAACTTGAAAACCGAAAATTCAGGTGGGACTGGGTCGATAACCCCGCCTGCGTTGAATGTCATGAGCCTAAATCTTTCAATTCAGGCGCCCTCATCGAGGGCGCCCTACCTTTGCTTCCAGCTTACGCTCACCTTCACGCCCCACCTATCTCCTAACTTCTATCTGCTATCTTCTATGACGCCCTCCTCCGCCCCATCACGGTTAGCAAGGTCATTCCCGCGACGAGCAAAGCCCCCGTCGAAGGTTCCGGCACCTGGGTGACCATGATCGCATTCACGTAGGGGGTAGGATCCGTGTTGGCCCCGCTAATTAGCGCTCCGCCGGCAAACGTGATATTGATGGAACCAGAGGACGGCGTGACTTCAAAACGATAGACCAGCGGTCTTCGGGTGGGCTCTTGCGTGCCATAAAGCGTAAGATCGTCCACATATAACAATCCTCCGACACTCACATCAAAAACCCGATAAGGATAGTAACCGGCTCCTGATCCGCTGAATTGGTTGGCAAAAAGAAGATCGACCACATAGGTGGCTCCTGCCGTCGCCGAAATCTGAATGCTGGTTGAACCACCATAGATCCCCGTATTTGTCAGGTTATCTGCGGTCGCCCCCGTGCCCGGACTGCTGCCGGTATAGATCGAGGAATAACCGTATTGCGCTCCCGTTGCGACTGACCCTGCCCAACTGATGCCGTTGGCCCCGGAGGTGGAACTCATGGCCACCCCATACCAAGTGACGCTAGTACCTCCAAAATTTGCGCCCCGGGTCGTTCCCCGCGTATATTGATCCCCAAACGAACTGAAAAGGTAGCCGGGATCATCAATCAACTGCCCGACCACCACCGTCTCAGCCCGGGCCAAACTTCCCGCCACCAAAAAGAGTGCAAAAATTTTCTTCATCGACTCCTCCGACACCCGATGGTCCCGGGGACACGCGACAAGTTGCTCATATGCAATTACTAATAGAAGCTGTTTTTAAATTTTCAAGGGGTGACAGTCTTTCCCTTAACCTATTGCCAATCAATGGCTTTCGATCTTTCCTATTTCTAAATTTTAAGGGGTGGGCATTTGCCGCTTTATGATGCTGCTCTTTCAAGTTTTCTGGCAGGCATCCCCTTCCACTTACCGCCTGCCCCTTTCCACTACACCCCGTTCACCTTCACTTTCACGTAAACGACCAACCCCATCTCCTAACCATCACGGCGCCAGCCGCTCCCTTTTCCACTTTCCGCCCTCCAAGCGATACCTTAGCCGGTCATGCAACCGGCTCTTTC
>RGTE01000273.1 GCA_010025475.1 Verrucomicrobiota bacterium | reverse complement strand
CCGCTGGGTCCGGTGATGGCGACGATCTCGCCCGGCAGGATTTTTAGGCTGATGCCACGAAGAGCTTCCACCCGGGCATCGCCAGACTGATAAGTTTTATGCAGATCACGCGTTTCGAGCATAAAAAAGCGACTCTACGTGATAAGTGAACAAGTCAGGGAAAAGGCCATAAACGAAGACAGTAAACCGCAGGCATATCCCTAGCCATCAGTGAGTTTTAAGACTCCCTGTGATATGTGAATAAGTTGGGGAGAAAGCGGCCGAATTAAAGTGCCAGCCAGGTAGGCAACTTTTGATAAAAGGGGCGCCACTTCTGTCAGAAGTGGCCTACCGATGGGGAACCGCTTAGTTGGAAATCAAGTTGGGTAGGCCCCTTTTGATAAAAGGGGCGAAAAAGATCGCATCTTTTTCAGAAAAGACGGGTTTAATTCTAAATGGATGCACCTTTCCGAAAGCCAAGGTTACGGCATGGAACTCCTGATTGGGTTGAATATCCGGAATTTTTCATCACCGTCTGCTGTAAGTCCAAGGAGACCAATCAACTCTGCGACGCAAAAGTTGCCGATCTGATCCGAGAGTCCGTTACTTTTAGGCAAAAACGAGGGATCTGGTGTTTTGAGATCCTTGTTTTGATGCCCGATCATTTACATGCAATTCTGAGTGTTTCCGAAAAGAGAAGGATAGAAACAGAAATACGCTCATGGAAGAGATGGATATCTATCAAGAGCGGTGTGGTTTTTCAAAATGGCTTTTTTGATCACCGTTTGAGAGGACATGAGAGTGCCAGTGGTAAATGGAACTACGTGAATTTGAATCCGGTGCGGAGGGGTTTGGTGAAAAACGCCGAGAATTGGCCTTTTCGTTGGACAAGAAAGGACTTTGAAAAAGGAACCTAGCCACTTTTGTCAAAAATGGCCTACCGATGGGCAGCTGGGGAATTGGAACATCAAGCTAGGTAGGCCCCTTTTGATAAAAGGGGTGCCACTTCCATCGGAAGTGGCCTACCTAGCGTGCAACTAAAACGCCCAACTGACGGAGAGGGTGGGGCCGATGGAGTCGAGGCCGACGTTTTCTGTCTCCGGTTCCGAGAGGCCACCGTTGGAGATGTGCTGGTAGAGGGCGCCGAGGTTGACCGAAAGCCGTTCCGTCACCGGGATCCGGACGCCGGCACCAATGGTGAAACTGAAGCAGAAGTCCTGCCCTTGGGAGTCGGGAGCACCAGTGGCGTTGGTAAACATGAACCCGACCCGGGATTCCAGGTAGGGGATGACAGGCCATCCTTCCTGAATGAAGTTGTAGCGGGGCCCGAAGAGGCCACCGGTGAACCAGGGATTCGGTCCGTGGATGACGGGGGCGTACATGCCGCTGAAGAGAAACTCCGTGTTACCCCGGGTCCAGCCGTCGTTGCCGATCTCGTCCAACTGCCAGCCCACGGTGATCAGCTGGGGGAGGTAACGGTAGTCGTTGGAGTTGCCAATAGAGAAAAGA
>RGTE01000272.1 GCA_010025475.1 Verrucomicrobiota bacterium | reverse complement strand
TCCCCCGTCCCGGTGGCGATCGGATCGGACGACGTCGACTGGATACTCACCTCCAGATCTTCTCGGCGCTGGGGGCTGATGTTTCTGACACCCGCGACGGTATTAAAATTCAGGCCAAAAAACTCAAAGGAGCCGACATCCTCTTGGATGAGGCATCCGTTACCGCCACGGAAAACGGTCTCTGTGCCGCCTCCCTCGCCGAAGGCACCACCGTCTTTCACAACGCCGCCAGCGAGCCGCACGTCCAGGCTCTCGCCCACCTTCTCAATGCGATGGGGGCCCAAATCTCCGGAATCGGCACCAATACCTTGACTGTTCAAGGGGTCAAATCCCTCAAGGGCGCGACTCACCGGATTGGCCCCGACTATCTTGAGGCCGGCTCCTTCCTCGCCTTGGCTGCCGTCACCGGCGGAGAATTGAAAATCAAGAACTCCGCCCCCCAGCATCTCCGCATGATCCTGCAGACCTTCGCTCGCTTGGGTATTGAGACGAAGATCGAGGGTCAGGACATCCGTGTTCCCAAAAACCAGAAGCTCGAGGTGGAAAAGGAGTTTGGCGGCGCCGTTCCCCATATTGCCGACGCCCCCTGGCCAGGCTTCCCCGCCGACATGACTTCCGTGGCCTTGGTCACCGCCACCCAGTGCAAAGGCACCGTGCTGATCCACGAGAAGCTTTTCGAATCCCGCCTCTTCTTTGTCGACGGACTCCTGGAAATGGGCGCCCGCATCATTCTTTGCGATCCCCACCGGGCCGTGGTCCTGGGCTGCGACAAACTCCGGGGAGCCAAGCTAGCCAGCCCTGACATCCGCGCCGGCATGGCGCTACTCATTGCCGCCCTCTGCGCGGAGGGAGAATCGGAAATCCGCAACATCGGCCAGATTGACCGCGGTTTCAGCCGCATTGAAGAACGGCTTCGGCTCCTTGGCGCCAAGATCGAAAGAAAATAAGTTTACTGGATCTTAATTTTCACCGGCCGGCGCCTGCAAAAAGCAGTCAGCTCGCGGTAACCGGTTTCCTTGACCAGATCCAGGGCTTTTTGAAATTCGTGCCCAACTTCCCGCGGGGCGTGGGAATCGGAGGAGATTAAAATCGGAATGTTTCTCCGGAACGCCTGCTGAAGGAATTGTGCAGCTGGGTAAATTTCCGCCACTTCCTTCCGCAAGCCGGCGGTGCTTACCTCGATGGCCATCTTGGAAGCCTCAATGGCATCCAGGGCCTCGCGGTAATAAGGCAAGAGATCGCCCTTGGGAATATGGCCAAATTTTTTCACCAAATCAGGATGAGCCAGGAAGTCAAAGAGCCCGCTCTGGGCCGCTTGCGTGATGGCCTTGAAGTAGCGGGTCCAAACTTCTTCCACCGGTTGTTGTTTCCAGCGATCCAGCTTGAGTGGGTTGTCCACATCCCAATCGGGTGTGATGTAATGAACCGCCCCGATCAGATAATCAAAGTCCGCCTTTCGGGAAAGCTCCCGAATCCAGGATTCCCGCCCGGGAATAAAG
>RGTE01000271.1 GCA_010025475.1 Verrucomicrobiota bacterium | reverse complement strand
GCTTTGCGGGACTGGAGGCGGAGGCGTTGGCCCTGGTTTTGGATCGAGTGGGCGTAGCGGCGAGGGGGGGGAGCGGGTGTGTGACGCGGGAGATGAAGATTCCTCCGGCGATGAAAGCGATTGGCGCGAAGCCCGAGGAGGCCCGGTCGCTGATTCTTTTTACCTTGGGCGTGACGGCTCCCATTCCGGATCTCTCCGTGGCCGCCAACCTCATCTCCGAAGCCGTAAAGCGTTTGGCTTCGTCCTTACCGGAGGGGTGAAAGAGAAAGCGTGCGCGGGCCGCTTGACCGGACCCTCGTGGAACCCATCATAGAAAGAAGCGGATATGGCGAAACCGACGATCGGACAACTGCTCGCGACCAAGGGCAAGCGGCAACTGACCATGACCAACGCCGCTGACTACAAGGGGAATTACCGACGAGCATCAAATTGGGGCGGTGCTCGACCAAGTCGTCGCCGGCGCTCCCAAGACGGTGATCGTCTGTAATCTGCCGCCCACGGTCGCCTATGTCAGCGATTCCGAGGCGATCCGTGCCGCGATGATCGCGCGGGATCATGGAGCGGACATTATCTACTCGTCGGGTAACTCGCTCCGACGCTTCGAAGCCATGGCCGAAGTGGGCATTAACTTTGGCGGCCACGTCGGCCTTGTCCCCATCCGATCCAGCCGCGACGGGGGGCTGGGCGCCCGGGGAAAAACCCTGGATGGGGCGCTCCGGGTCTACGAGGAGACCCTTGCCTACCAGAAGGCGGGTGCGGTCATGGTGGAGATGGAGTGCGTCGCGGCCGAAATCGCCGCCGAGATCACCAGGCGGGTCGACATGCTGGTGATTTCGCTCGGCAGCGGCAACGGGTGCGACGGACAATTCCTCTACAGCGTCGACCTTCTCGGATTTTTGGAACCACGTTTCCCCGGGCTGGGCAAACCCTACGAGGGGCCGTTGCCCAGGCACGCCCGGCGCTACGCGAATCTGTTCGAAGAGACGAAGCGCGGCTTCGCAGCCTTCCGGGCCGATGTCGAGCGCGGCGATTTTCCCGCTCCGGCGGAGATGATCAAAGCTGACCCAAACGTGGTCGCGGCCTTCCGGTCCCGAGTCGGCGAGGCCGCCCCAAGCTGACGAATGAGGTGGCCGACTTAGGGTGATGTAGGGCGGGGTTTACCCCTCGCCGGCGGTGTTCGTTCAACGAGGTGCGATCGTTGATCGCGCCCTACCTAAGCTGGAATTGAGAGGTCTCCACAGGCAGGATCCACGAATGGCCGCGAATGGATGGAGAGACGAGGTGGTGACGAGACTGAAAGAGGTAAGATATCCCGGATTCAGCCGGGACATCGTCTCGTTCGGGATTCTCCAGGACATGTCGTTGGAAGGGACGGATCTGAAATTGCGCCTGAAGCTGACGACGCCGGACCCGGCGGTGCCTGAAAAAATCGGCAAGGAGATTCGGGACATCCTCAAGGGCTACGCCCCCGTTAAAAGTGTGACGATCGAGACCGAGGTG
>RGTE01000028.1 GCA_010025475.1 Verrucomicrobiota bacterium | reverse complement strand
CCGGTAGAGCCATTCGAAGCCGGATCGCTGAATCCAGCGAGGCGCCTGTTTTACCACCTTGGAATGAAAATCAAAGGCCGCCCCCACCCCACACATCACCGTGGTATCGAGCTTGGGCAGATAATCCGCCATGAAACGCTCCTGTTTGGGCGTGCTTAGGCCGACCCAGGTCATATCCGGCCTCAGCTTCCGAAATCTTTCCTGCAACTTCCCTTCCTCCTCAGCCGACAAGGGCCCAAAAGGTGGCGTGTAGGTGCCCACAATCCGAATGCCGGGGTAACGCTCCTCCAGCCTTGTTTGCAACAACTCCGCGATCCCCGGCCGACCGCCATAAAGAAAATGGGTGAATTTCCCATCCCGGGTGGCCGCCGCCATCTCCAACATCAGGTCCGGTCCGTAGACCCGGTCCACCTCATGGTGCTTGCGGAGCCAACTGATCCACACCATCGGCATCCCGTCCGGCGTGGTGAGAAACGACTCGTTAAGGATGTTGCGGAATCGGGAGTCGTCCTGGGCCTCGATCACCCCGTGCTCCTGGGCCTCGATCACCCCGTGCACTCCGGTGACACAGATGTACCCTTTCTGCCTGCGCTCCAACCGCTCCAGGATTGTTTTCTTGGCTGACTCCAGATTGAGGGCGCTGACTCCCACCCCGAGGACATCCACCCGTTGATTCCTGTCTGGCATGACTTATTTTGCCGCTACCGTCCGAAAGTGCAAAGGTGCGAATGTGGGAAGGTTTTTATTGGCGAAGGCGGCGGGCAAACGCCGCGATTCGTTTGGAAAGAAGTTCCGCCTGGACGCGCAACTCGAGGGCCCAGCCTGCGGTAAAAACCCCCACGTCCTCCCCGGCATAGGCCATCGAACGGAGCTCCCCACAGGAGGATTTGGCCAAATCAAGAAAGTGGGCGAAGTCTTTGTCCGTCCGCCGCTCAAACCCCTCCGCAATATTGTTCATGATCGAAAGGGCGGCCCTGCGAATCTGGGATCGGAATTCGAAATCCTTACTGGCGCGCGTTTCCTCCCAAACCAGTCGATGAAGCTTCCTGGCCTCCTGCCAAATCTCCAACTCCTCGAACCTTCTCGCCAACGCCATCTGTGATTTTTAACCGCCCAGTTCCCTGCACACCACCCCCAAACTTTCCAACCTTCTCACCTTCCCACATTCTCACCTTCTCACTTTTCCACTTTCTCACCTTCCGACCTTCTCACCAATTAAAAATCCATTTCCCCCTTGATCCAAGCATAGGTCTTGGAAAGCCCATCCTTCAGCCTCGTGTTTGGCTCCCAGCCCATCAATTTTTGAATCAGCGCGTTATCACTGCTCCGACCCCGCACCCCCTTGGGGGCGCCCAAGTTGTATTTTCTCTTCAATTTCACCCCGGCGATGCCCTCCGCGATGTCCACCAGTTGGTTGATCGAGACCATCTCCGCGCTACCGAGGTTGATCGGCTCCCGGATGTCGCTCTCCATGATCTCGGTCGATCCCTTGATACAGTCATCGATATACATGAAGCTCCGGGTCTGTTGACCGTCCCCCCAGATCTCAATCTCCCCGGTCTTGTTCTTCTGCGCCTCGATCACCTTCCGGCAGATCGCCGCCGGCGCCTTTTCCCGACCGCCATCATAAGTGCCGTGCGGCCCATAGACATTGTGGTAGCGCACGATTCGGGTCTCCAACTTGTAATCCTCCCGGAAGTGCCGGCACATCCGCTCGCTGAACAGCTTCTCCCAACCATATCCGTCCTCCGGCATGGCCGGGTAGGCGTCCGACTCCTTCAAACCCGGATTTTCCGTTGTGGTCTGCTTGTCGGCCGCGTACACGCAGGCAGAAGAGGCATAAAAGAACCGTTTCGCCCCGGCCTCTTTGGCCGCCATCAGCAGATGGGTGTTGATAAGGACAGAAAGCATGCACTCGGCCTTGTGGAGTTCGATGAAACCCATGCCCCCCATGTCGGCGGCCAGATTGTAGATCCACTCCATCCCCTTGGCCGCCTTACGGCAGGCTTCCAGCTCCCTCAGGTCCAGCTGGTGATTCTCCACATCGTCAAACTTCTGGTACCACTCCTTGAGCGGCTTCAGATCCACCGCCCGGATATTTTTGATCCCCTGCTTGCGCAAATACGCCACGAGGTGCCCGCCGATAAAACCTCCCGCCCCGGCCACAAGGACCGAAGACATAGGATGAGGCGTTCGCGACATTCCGTCATAATGTCGACTAAGCTCATTTTCTCAACCCGAAACTCCGACCACTAAAGCCTTGGATAGGTCCTTCCGCCGGCTCATGATTTTTCGGTGAAGATTTTGATCGCCGGAGCCTGTGGCTTTGTTGGTTCAGCCTTGGCCCAGGAACTTCGCGATCGCCGCCCAAGCCCGGAAATCTGGGGATTGGACAACTTTTTACGGGAGGGAAGCCGGACCAACTTCCAGCCTCTTCAGGCCAAGGGGATCCACATGGTGGAGGGCGACATCCGTCGTCCGGAGGACCTGGCGAGAATCCCCAAAGTCGACTGGGTCATCGACTGTGCCGCCGAGCCTAGCGTGCTGGCCGGCACGGGAACAGGCATGACGTCCTTTGACCTTTTGGATCACAATCTCATCGGCACCATCCGAATGCTGGAGTTCTGCAAGCAGCACGGGGCGGGCTTCATCCTCATGAGCACCAGCCGGGTTTACTCCATCCGGCCGCTTGCCTCCATCAGGGTAAAATCCGTGGAAGGCGCCTACCGTCCCGATTTCTCCCGCTCGACCCATCCTCCCGGGCTTTCCGGACACGGCATTGCCGAAAATTTTCCCGCCGAGCCGCCGCTCTCACTCTACGGATCTTCCAAGCGCTGCGCAGAGATTCTCGCCTTGGAATACGGGGATGCCTTTGGTTTCCCGGTCTGGATCAACCGGTGCGGTGTCTTGGCCGGAAAAGGTCAGTTCGGAAGGGCGGACCAAGGCATCTTTTCCTTTTGGATAAGATCTTGGAAGGAACGAAAGCCGCTCAAATACATCGGCTTTGATGGCAAAGGTTCCCAAGTACGCGACTGCCTCCACCCCCGCGATCTGGTGCCGGTCCTTTCGGCCCAGCTTGATGGGCAAAAGCCGACTGATCCGGGTGATGGCCTGGATCTCCGGATCTGCAACTTTGGCGGTGGTCTGGCCAACAGCTCCTCCCTGAGCGAATTGAGCGACTGGTGCGAGAAAAGGTTCGGTCCCCGTGAGGTGGGTTCCGATCCCCAGCCGCGCCCTTTCGATCTTCCCTGGATCGTTCTCGACTGCCACCGCGCGGAAAAAGCATGGAATTGGAAGCCCCAAACGACCAAGGATGGAGTTTTTACGGAGATCGCCTCTGCGGCTTGAGGCGCACCGCCAGTCCAGCCAGCATCTTGAGGATTCGATGAGCGAGGAGCAGGAAGATTTAGCCCGGATCTACGCGGCCCGTTTTTCCGGAAGCGAGCTTTATAGAATAAGGGTCTGGAAAATTCTCATCGGGAATTTATTTGCAAAATGGCTGAAGCCGGAAGCCCACATTTTGGACCTGGGCTGCGGCCATGGGGAGTTTATCAACCAAGTACGGGCACAGGCCCACTGGGCGATGGATTTAAACCCTGAAACTGCGAAACATCTGGCCAGGCATGTGCGCTTTTGCAATCAAAGTTGCGCCGATTTATGGCCACTCCCTCCCGATTCATTGGATGTTGTTTTCACCAGCAACTTCTTTGAACACCTCCCCAACAAGGATTTGCTCAAAAAAACCCTCCAGCAGGCCTATCGCGCCCTGAAAAAAGGGGGGCGCCTGATCGCGCTCCGCCCCAATATCAAAAAGGTGTCTGGAGCCTATTGGGATTTTTGGGATCACCACCTCCCTTTGACGGAACTTTCGCTCGCGGAGGCAGGGCGCCTCTGCGGTTTTGAAACGGAATATTCCCGGGCAGCCACTCTCCCGTATTCCATGAGCCAAGGATTCCAGCCCCCTCTTTTTGCCCTCAAGATCTATCTTGGGTTGCCTTGGTTTTGGCGGTTCTTCGGCAGGCAATTTTTGGTGGTTTTGAGGAAATAGGATGGAACCGCTCCGGAAGTTGAGCGTGGTGATTCCCGCTCGAGACGAGGAAGGCTGCATCGCCTCCACGGTGGAACATCTCCACCTGGAGTTGTCGTTGAAAAAAATCCCCCATGAAATCGTCGTGGTGGACGACGGAAGCACCGACCGAACCTGGGAAGTTTTGCAGGAATGCGCCCGGGCCGACGAGGCTTTGCGACCCGTGAAGAATCCGGCTCCTCACGGCTTCGGCAGGGCCATTATCCGCGGCCTGGATGCCATCAGTGGCGATGCCGCCGTCATCATGATGGCCGACGAATCAGATGACTGCCGCGATGTTGCCCGCTATTGGGAGAAGTTACAGGAGGGTTATGACTGCGTTTTCGGCAGTCGCTTTCTCAAGGGCGGTGGCACGATCGACTACCCGCCGATCAAATATGTGATCAATCGGCTTGCGAATCTGTATATCCGGTTGCTCTTTCGGCACGGCCTTAATGACACCACCAACGCCTTCAAGGCTTATCGGAAAAGCTGTCTGGACGGCCTTCGTCCGTTCCTCTCTCCCCACTTCAACCTCACCGTGGAACTACCCCTGAAGGCCATCATCCGCGGCTACTCTTTTGCCGTCATTCCCATCACCTGGAGGAACCGCCGCCACGGCATCGCCAAGCTCAAGATCAGGGAAATGGGCAGCCGCTATCTCTTTATTGTGCTCTATCTCTGGCTGGAGAAATATTTCAGCTGCGGGGACTACCAACGCCGATAGTTTGCGGTCCCGCCGGAAGTTTGAGCTTACATTTAGAGCAGCCGGTTGCTCAGGCTGAAAATGTTTTCCCCAAAATACAGGAAGTCACGGTCCCGTGCTGCTAGGGCCTGTAAAAGGTTTTTTGAAGTCCCCCTCCGGGGCAACATCCAATCGTGCAATTCGATAATTAATACAGGGAAGCGATCGATCCAATCCACCTCGCCGGAAAAGAGGCGCTCCTCCGATCCTTCAATGTCAATTTTGATCACAAAGGGAACTTGATAGCCCGAGGCATGCTCGTTCAATAGATCCTGAATTCCAATCACAGGCACTTGACCCTCAGGCGTTGCCACGATTTGAAAGGCGTTCCCTCCCCGCCCGGGATCCAGAATAGTGGCGAAGCTTTTATCGCACCCCACGGCAGCCTCCAAAAAGCTAACGCGAGGCGAGGGGTTATTTATCCTAGCCAAGGCAAGGTTGGCAGGATGAGGCTCGACGCAAAGAATTTCAGCTTGCTCGTAGGTCTCGGAAAAATATCGGGCTGCGAGCCCAATATTCCCCCCGCAATCAAGAATCCAAGGGGTTTTGCCAAGGCTCCGAATTTCCTGGTAGTGTTTTTTGATGTCTGGCCAGCGGGCCAAACGCTGGAGATCATAATCCTCTGCCCAGTAAATCTGCTCGAGTACTGAGAAGTCGACGAAGTCGCGGATCCGGCACTTTATCAGTCTTCTTCGGACCCGATCATAGAGGATCTGAAGCCGAAAAATCGGGGGGACAAGAAACAAAAACCTTCGTGGGGCCAGCAGAGCAAAAGTCAAACGTTTGAGATAAACCAGAAGCGCAAACAGGGCGGCGCGCAAGTTCTTCTGCCCGGCCAGAAGCCCAGGAATCACGGCGAGGCTTGAGGGGTTTGAGCCTAGGGTCTGCAAGGTGGTATTTTTACCCCGTCCTGCAATGGCGGGATATGGATTTTCTGGTCCCTGCCCGGGCTTGTAGTTCCCCCCTTCCCCCGACCTCCCTAAGATTTTATGGGGAGCTGAGCCCCTCCCTAAATTTTTCTTTATGGTTTAAGCGGAATCCGAAATGCGCGAAGCGCGGGGGTTTGGTGGACCAAAATCGCGCCCGTTTCCTGGATTAGACCGGAGATGTCTTCCATGGGTCGCTGGTGGCCCTTGATGGCTTTGCGGATTTTTTCCCATCCCGGCTCCCGATCCGGCGGAAGGGTTTCTACGATCCACCGGCTGGTTTCCAGGGCCCTCTTTTTTTCTTCCGAGTCCAAAAACCGCGTCCAGACCCAGACCCGGCGCCCGCTGAGATAACTGAACCCGGGTAGCTGGGGATACTCCCTTGTATAGACGCTGTGATTGGCTTTGAGGATCACCAGCTCCTCCGCCGGGATATTTTCCCTCATCCATTCCGTGGTGGAGCGCAGAGTGAGATCCGGCCGAAGGAGGTAGGCTGTCATGGGCAGACACCCGGCCAAAATTCCCAGCCCCAGCCACGCGCATTTCCCCCGCCCGGAAATGAGGGAAGCGGCTTTTCCGAAAAGCCCACACACCGGAACCAGGAACGGCAGGCAGTAGTAAGCGTGACCCATGCAGGTGCGCGGCCCCCAAACCAGTACCATCACCCCCAGTCCGGCCAGCCAGGGCGCCAGCAGGGGCAGCTTCAGCCAATTTTTTAAAGCGCTAGTTCCGCCAAGAATCACCGTAAGCCAGGCCGCCGGAGTTCCCACCAAAACGAAAAGATAGAAAAACAACCGAATCCAGTAAACCGGCTGAAAACGATCCTCCCACCTCCCCAGAAAACCCTGCAAGTTGGCTGTTGCGGTCCACTCGGAAAAAAACATCGAGTTGACGGATTGGGTGTATCGGCTCCACCACCAAAGAACGGCAAGGGTAAAAATCCCCCCAATCCAGAGCCGCGCTTGGGCGAAGACTTTCCAGCGATCGCGGAAAAAAAGGATCAGGCCCAACATCACATAGTAGTGGCTGAACCCCGGGAGCTTGATCAAGGCACCCAAAGCACCCATCGCAACGAGGCTCCACCAGTAAATCCGTGACGGATTTCTTTCGTACTGAAAAAGCAGGATTACCAGGGCGAGCCCCAGGAACTGCACCAACATTTCCGGCATGATCGCCTGGCCAAAAGCGATGGAAACCGGGCTGAAAACAAAAAGCATGTTCGCCCAGAAAGTCTCCCTTTCATCCAGCCACCGCCGCCAGATCCCCTGAAGCAAAAGAAAGCCCGCTCCCCAGAGCAGGGCCGAAACCAACCTGCCGGAAACATCCAGGCCCGCCCCCACCCCCCCATAAACGAGAAAGTTATAGAGAGGAAACTCCAGCGCCAATCGCGCGCCGGTATTGCCCCGCCAGCTGACCCCCGCATCCCAGGAGGGATGGCCGGCAGTCACCCAGCTTTGAATCGCATCGGCCGTCTGGGTTTGCCGGATCCAGGAATTGTCCTCCACGGGGGGCTGAAAAAGCAAAAGCAGTCGCAAACCCATGCCCAGTGCCAGCCAAATCAGGATGGACCCCTTCACGCCTCGACACTCCACCAGCCTGAACCCATCATAGCAAACGCGAACTCGTGAAAATTCTCTGCTTTACCCCCCTGCCGTATGGAGACGGCACGGGATGGTGGAGCCGGGACTTGGCACTCACGGTCCGGGGTTTCCGTGAGCTGGGACATGAAGCATGGCTCGTCTGCTGGCGCACCAGTCACTCGCAGGATCCCGAAGGCCGCCCGGTGCTTTTGATTGCCCCGGAAGAAGCACGGTCTCCCGACTGGTGGCAGCGTCAAAAACCGGATGCCGTGCTGCTGGGCCTTTGGACCATGCCCAAATATGACCCCATCCGGGCCGCAGCGCTTTCTGCCACCCCGCGGGTCGTAGAACGTTGCGATAGCGACGGGATCCGGTTGCCCTCCTGCGGTCACCGAAAGTTTTTTTGGAACGAGCTGGTTGCCGCATGGGATCGGGCAACGCCCGGGAGAAGAATTTTCGGCGCTTTGGCTGCTACGGGAAAGTGCCTGGCTGCGGAGCTGGCCGCCCCGTGGATGCAAAAACGCCTTCGCCAATCCTTGCAGCTCCTGCCCTTCTTTTTGGCAGAAACACCCGTTGCCACGCTTCGTTTGCAGGGATTGGCAAAAACTTTGGGGGTTCCGCCGGAAAAATTCCGGCAAGTTCCCCACCCCATCGATACAGAAATTTTTCGTTATCCCCAGCCTGCCCCGCCCAAGCAACCTGTGCTGGTCTCCGTGGGACGCTGGCAGGCACTCCAGAAAGATTGGCCCCTCCTTCAGGCCACTCTGCAGATCTTTTTGGACCGTCATCCGGAGTTTCGGGCGGTGGTATTCGGGTCGGGGGCTCCCTCCTCCTCCCCCCATCCGCGGCTGGCCCTCTCGGGCCATGTGCCGGCCAAGGAGATCGCCCGGCATCTCCAGTCAGCCCAAATCCTCTTTTTTTCTTCCCGGTACGAAAGTTTCCTGTTGGCGGGGGCCGAGGCCCTTTGTTGCGGGTGTTCGGTGATCGGCCCCCGCGAAGTGGCCAGTGCTGAATATTTTGCGTCCTTTTTCGCGGGTTTTCCTCCGGCTCCCAGAAAGGCACGGGCGTTGGCCCGGGCCTTGGATCAGGAAGCGGACCAGTGGCACCAGTCACGGCGGAATCCACAGGCCATCGCCGCCAAGGCCGTTTCTCAATTCTCCTATCCTCACGTGGCCGGGTCTGTTTTGGCCGTTTGGAGAGAGATTCAGGAATTTTAGGAAATGAAAGTCGGAATCCTGACGTTCCATCATTCCGATAACTTTGGAGCGGTTTTGCAGGCCTTCGGCCTGCAGTCCCTTCTGGCCTCCTGGGGTCATGATGTCGTGCTCCTGAATCATGATTCCCACCGAAGCCCGGCCTGGAGTCGATGGCGGGATCCACGGGGAGGGTTTACCAGGCCCGTCGAGCGTGTGCGCGGCCTGATCCACGGGGGAAAATATCACGCCGAGTTCACCCGCTTTCGCGCGGAATCCCTGCGACTGACTCGGTTTTTACCGGACCCCGCCGCCTTGTCGGAGGCCACGCGCGACTTGGATCTGATCCTTACAGGAAGCGACCAGGTTTGGCACTTTTCCCGTGAACCCAAATATTTTCCCTCCTGGAACCCTCCTTTCCCGGGCAGGAAAATCGCCTATGCCGCTTTCTGCGGATCGGATCAACAACCGGAGGGGAATTGCGACCGGATCGGCTCCTGGATCCGATCGTTTGATTTTGTCTCTGTCCGAGATGACTTTTCCGCGCGTCTTGTGCGGCAAGTTTTGGGGCTTAACCCTCAGGTTGTGGCGGACCCTGCCTTGCTGGTGGATCCCTCCCCCTGGGTCAAAAAACCCTTCCAAGCACCCGACAGATATACTTTGGTTTACCATCTGGGACCGAATCCAGCGGGCTTGGCGGCCTGGTTGCACCGGTTCCCCGGGGGTGACCATCCACACCCGTGCGTCTGGGTCAACGGTCAAGGCGACCGCATCCCCAAGCCCCCTCCGGCGGAAATCAAAATTTGGCATGCTTCCCCCGGGGAATGGTTGGGATGGATTCAGGGCTGCCAAGCTCTCGTGACTGACTCTTTCCACGCCGCGATTTTTGCACTGCATTTTCAAAAGCCTTTTATTTTGGTGACCTCCGATCGTTTTCGTAGCCCAAGGCTGACGGACCTTGCCCAGCGGTATGATCTCGCTGGTCACCTGATATCACGGCTGGATTTGGCCGGACCCACCACTTTGGTTCCGCCATCCGCCAAGACGCGCGAAAGGGTTCGGGCCCATGTGGAGCAATCCTTGGGATTTCTTCGACGGGCTTTGGCGGGTCACTAATCTTCCATCAACATGCGCGGGCTCCGACATCAGCGTTTTACCCTAGCTCTGGCCTCGGGATACCTCTCCCTTCTTTGTGCCGTGGGTTACAGCTTCCTGCTGGTTCCGCTTTCCTTGGCCCACGCCTCTTTGGGGGTATTGGGCCTTTGGTTCCTCGGGCTTCAGGCCTGCCGCTATGTGGAGTTGGTAGACCTGGGCATCAGCGGGGCATCCTTGCGCTTGATTTCCCAGGCCAAGTTGGACCCGGAGGAATATCGCAAAACCATATCAGCCGCATGGTTGGTGCAAACGACCCAAGGCCTCCTCATCGCCGGCGCGGGCTGGTTGGGATCCGGCGTGCTGGCCCGCCTGCTGGTCACGGACCCGCAAAACCAAAAACAACTCGCTGGCTTTATTTTTTGGATTTTTATTCTGAACGGCATCCGTTTTAGCCTTCGAATTTTTCCCAATCTGCTTCGTGTTAACCAGCTGCAACATCTTTTGAACCTTCTCACCTCGCTCGGTGTTCTTGCCAATCTGGGTGTTTTAACCCTGGCGTTGCAGAGGGGGGTCGGCCCCGCCGCCTTTTTATGGGGATTTTTTGCCGAGTGGTTGATTCAGGCGGCTGGCCCCCTGATTTTGGTGGGGCTGCGCAGGGATTTGCCTCACCGCCTTGTTTTGGCGCGACCGGGAGCAGCCGGGCTAAAGGCCTTGTCCCGATTCGGCTTGGCGGTGTTTCAAATGAACTCCACCCGGTTTCTTTTGGAATCTGCTCCCTTGGTACTGGCCGGGCGTTTTCTGGGCCCTGAATCGTCCGCCATCTGGTCCATTGTGGCCCGAGCGGGAACCTGCCTGCGGGACCTGTTGGCCCAAATCCAGATCTCGGCGGCACCGGCTTTTTATGACCTGATCGCCAAAGGAGAAAGGGCGCGCATGAACCAGGCCTTCACCCGGCTTTCGACCTTATCTCTTTCCCTTGGGCTGGTGCTTTTGTCGATGTTCGCTGCCTGGGACCCCGCTTTCGTTTTTCTTTGGACCTCCGGAAAATGTGTCGCTCCTTCCTATCTTCCTCTTTTGATCGCTTGTATACTTTGGATCCAGATCTGGAATGTCTGGTCGGCGGAAGCTGCCGTATCCCTCTTTAGGACCAAACCCCTGGCATCAGGTTTTCTGCAGGAGGTGGTTGTCTTTGCCGTGGCTTTCGGGCTTTTTGGCAGACTCGGGCTGGTTGAAATGGCCGGGGCTGCTTTGCTGGCATCGCTGACCTCTTCATTTCCACGCGGAATAATTCTATTCCAAAATCTTTGGGACGGCTCCTCTTTGCCCCATGGCATAAGAGGATTGCTTATGCGTGGCACCCTCTCGATAGCGCTTTTATGGGTAGCCGCCCAAGTCTGCCAAATTCTGATCCCCCCCCATGATCTGCCCTCTTTTGGGCTGGGAGTGCTTCTGTCTTCTTTGTTGGCCTTGGGCATTTGGGTCTTGTGGCTGGGGCCATCATGGTTGATGGCGCTGTCCCGCGGGCTCCCTAGCCGCTCCGTTTGAATTCACCCAAGATATCCCGATAATAAC
>RGTE01000270.1 GCA_010025475.1 Verrucomicrobiota bacterium | reverse complement strand
GCTCGGGTGTCCGGCCAAAAATCTTCGAATGCAGCGCTTCCCGTTCGCCCAGCTGCCCCGCCGCCTCCTTGAACTTCCGGTACTCGATCAGCTGCCGGATCAGCTCCCACTTCGGATCCTCCTCCTCCACCTCTTCCGGCGGGCGATCCTGCACCGGCAATAAAGTCCGGCTCTTAAGGTACAGCAACGTCGCCGCCATCACCAAAAACTCCCCCGCGATCGCCAAATTCTCCTCCTTCATCTTGTCGAGCCGCGCCAGATACTGCTCCGTCAGCTTCTCCAGCCGAATGTCGTAGATGTCCATCTCCTGCTCCTTGATCAGGTGCAAGAGTAGATCGAGCGGCCCGGTGAAGGCGCTCAGCTCCACCCGGAGGTTCTCGTTGGAGGGAATTTCCAGCATCGGGTTCATGGCTTCGTCCCCACCGCGGCCCGCACCCGCGCCAACACCCCGTCCGCCGTCTTCCGCGCCTTGGCCGCCCCCTCGCTCATCCAGCGGGCCACCTTCTTCGGATCCGTTGCCAGCTCCTCCCGACGCTTCCGCAACACGGCAAACTCCTTCAACACCATGTCCGCCAGCATCTTTTTCAAGTCCCCGTACCCCGTCCCGCCTTTTTCCATTTTCGCCCGGAACTCCGCCCGCTCCCCCTCCGTCCCCATCAACCGGGCCAACCCCCACAGCGTGCTTCCCTCCACCGCTTTCGGCGCCTCCACGGGGGTCGAGTCGGTCTTGATCCCCATGATCGCTTTCCGCAGTTCCTTCTCCGGCGCAAAAATCTCCAACGTGTTGTTGTATGACTTGCTCATCTTCTGCCCGTCCACCCCCGGCACCACCCCCGCGTCATCCCGGATGATCGACTCCGGCAACTTGAACACCGGGCCGAACTTGTCGTTGAACTTTCCCGCCACGTCCCGCGCCACCTCCAGGTGCTGCTTTTGGTCCTGCCCCACCGGTACGCGGTCGGCGTCATACAGCAGAATATCCGCCGCCATCAGCACCGGGTAGGCAAAGAGTCCGTGCGACGGCGAAATCCCCTTCGCCACCTTGTCCTTGTAGCTGTGGCACCTTTCCAGCAACCCCATCGGCGTCACCGTGGAAAGATACCAGGCCAGTTCGTGCACCTCCGGCACCGCGCTCTGCCTAAATACCACGGCCTTGTCCGGATCCACCCCGCATCCCAACAGGTCCAGAAATGTCTCCTGCACCAGCCCGGGGAGCTGACCCGGAGAAGCCGCCCCCGTCAGGGCATGGTAATCCGCGAGGAAATAGTAAGCCTCCCCCTTCGCCTGAAGCTCGACGGCGGGCCGGATCATGCCGAAGTAGTTGCCCAGATGCAGCCGACCGGTCGGCTGAATCCCCGAGAGGTAACGCATCCTTGATCGTGGCCTCGGGAAGCCCTTGTCGGCCAGAATTTTCCTAAAAGTTGTTCAGCTTTTCCACCGCCGGACCAGCCCCACCAACACCCCCTGCACCTGGAGGTCCCGCCGGGGGGTCAGATCAGG
>RGTE01000269.1 GCA_010025475.1 Verrucomicrobiota bacterium | reverse complement strand
ATTCCACCGGGAGGAATCATCGACCTGACCTGTTGTTTCGTCATGGCCTTGGAATTTGATAAAAATGGCATCCTCACGGCCCGCCGTTACGAGGGTCGGTTGCCGGGTATGACCGACCCTGAACCAATCTTTCGCAAACCTTAACTCTCTCCACTTCCCGCTTAAAACCCTGCATTGCCTTGTGGGAAAGAGGGCCAATTTTCACTAGGATGGAGACCGGCAACTCAGTAGTCCCCGTTTGTCATACTAAAAATAATTGTTGACTCGTATATGCAGCTATCCAAAAAAACAGACTACGCGTTAAGGGTGCTCTTCACCTTGGCGGAGCACCATGGCCGTGGGCCGATCCCCATCAGGGAACTGGCTCGCCGGAATGACGTTCCGAAGCGCTTCCTTGAGCACATTCTTTTAGACTGCAAATCCCAGAACTGGGTCGAAAGCTCAGCTGGCAAAGAAGGAGGCTACTTCCTCTCCAAAGACCCATCGCAAATATCTATGGGTGAGGTAGTTAGATTTTTTGACGGGTTTCTTGCCCCCATCCCCTGCGTCTCCATTAAAAATTATATCCCCTGCACGCAAGAGTCCGTCTGCCGTTTCCGTAGGCTCCTTCTGGAAATCCGGAACTACGTGGCCAAAGTCATGGACCAAGCTTCCCTGGCCAAAGTCATGCTCAACGCCCCGGTTTTATCCGGAGAAATTCTCGCCCTTCATGGGGTTAACGGAGAAGGAATTTAATTTTTTGGCCTTATTAACGACCTTTTTAATCGTATATGAATCAATCGGATCAAAATTGGATTCAGGTGATCAAGGAGAAGCTGGCTGGGCTACGCTACGGCCAGATCTTGCTCACGGTCCATGACGGCCGGGTTGTCCAAATTGAGAGGACAGAAAAGACCCGCCTTGAAGCCTCATCCACGAAACCCAACCAACCCACACGGGAGGATTAAAAACCCCAACCCCCTAAAAACGACAGCTCAAGCGGAACTGACCGGACGACCGGAGGTGCCTCTGAACCCAACTAAGGAAACCTCCGATGAATCAAAACCTTATTACTGTGCTCGTCCGATTCCTGATGCGCTTCGGCGTCTTCATCCTCGTGACGACCCCCCTCACCTCCATCCATGCCCAAAATTCGGCCAGCGCCCAGGACCAGTCGGTCCAGGAGCAACTGGACGCGCTTCGTCGGGAAATCGCCGATCTGCGGCGAAACAATGCCAACCGGGCCACCCCGACAACCGAACAACAGGGCACTGGGCAAAACATCGGCGGAACTACGACCAGAGAAAACCTCCTTGGCGGGGACCGGCGAAATATGCGCACCCCTAGAGACGACCAGCAAGGCGTAGCCATCCAAGATGAACGATCCAACGTCGATGCAGATGCGCGTCTCAGCATCGTGGAGCGCAAGCAGGAGGTCGCGGAAGAGGAGGCAGCCAAAAAGGCTGCCACCACCCCGAATATTTCTTTCACAGAAAGGGGCTTGGTCTTTAAGTCTGCCGA
>RGTE01000268.1 GCA_010025475.1 Verrucomicrobiota bacterium | reverse complement strand
TGAATCTTCCCGACTTTCGGGCTTCCGAGCGGGTGTTTCAGCTGTTGGTGCAGGTGGCTGGAAGGGCGGGTCGGGGGCAGATTCCCGGCGAGGTGTTTGTGCAGACTTACACGCCTTTCCATCCAGCCATTCAGTTCGCGCGACACCACGATGTCGATGGGTTTCGGGAACAGGAGTTGGAGTATCGCCGGGCACACGGCTATCCGCCCTTTAAAAGGGCGATCTTGGTTTCTTTTTCGGGACCCAGCGAGGCGCAGGCGTCCGCCTCGATCCGACATGTGGCGGAGCGGTTGCGGGAGCTGTGGAAGGGTAAAGTGGATGTGCCGGATCCGTGCGCAGCGCCGATCGCCCGGGTGGAAGGGAAGTTCCGGTTCCAGTTGTTTCTTTTGGTGGACAAAGTGCCGGAGCTGATGGTGAACCTGAAGCGGGAGGTATTGGCGCCGAAGTGGCCCACGGGGGTGCGGGGAACGATCGATGTGGATGCGCAGGATTTGCTTTAGGGTATCAGCTAAAAAGAAACGGGTGACAGCAGGGATGAGGATTAAGATGAAGATGAAGAGGGGCGGAAAAGGATGAATTCACCCCAAGGGGATGGTAAGAAGGAGGCTTGAGCAGGTTATTCCTCACCACGGCGATCGATTACGCCAACGCAAAGCCCCATTTGGGGCATGCGTATGAGAAGGTTTTGACGGATACCTTGGCGCGTTTTGCCCGGAGGAGCGGGCAGGAGGTTCGGTTTCTCAGCGCGTTTTGCCCGGAGGAGCGGGCAGGAGGTTCGGTTTCTCAGCGGGCTGGATGAGCATGGGCAGAAAGTACAGCAGAGCGCAGGAAAATCAGGAAAGAGCCCCCAGGAGTTTGTAGACGGGATCTGTGGGCAATTTTTATCTCTTTGGAAAATCCTCAGGGTGGAGCCGGATGACTTCGTGAGAACCACGCAGCCAAGGCACAAAAAGCTGGTCGCAGAGGTATTGGAGAAACTCCACGGACAGGGGGACATCGTGAAGGGAACCTTCAAGGGGTTCTACAGCGTCCGGGCGGAACAGTTTCTCACCGAAAAGGAGCGGCAACCGGACGGATCGTGGCCGGAGATTTACGGGGAGGTGGTGGAGCTGACCGAGGAAAACTACTTTTTCAAACTTTCCAAACATCAGGATTGGCTGAGGGAGCTGATTCAGAAACAGCCCTCTCTGATCTTTCCGGAGTTTCGGGCTAAGGAGCTGCTGGGTGCGTTGGAGAAGCCATTGCCGGATCTATGCATTTCGCGGCCCAAGTCGCGGTTGGCCTGGGGGATCCCGCTTCCTTTTGACGAAAACCAGGTGACCTACGTCTGGTTCGACGCATTGCTCAACTATGTGACGGGGGCGGGAAACGGGGAGGGGAAGCTGGGGGATTGGGAGCCGGCCGTGCATGTGATCGGGAAAGACATCCTGGTTCCAGCCCACGGCGTGTACTGGCCATGCATGTTAAAGGCCTTGGGGTTGCCGATGTTTGCCAAGTTGTT
>RGTE01000267.1 GCA_010025475.1 Verrucomicrobiota bacterium | reverse complement strand
CCTGCAGATGTAGCATAAGTTGCAATACCTGCAGATGTAGCATAAGTTGCAATACCTGCATTAGTTGCATAAGTTGCACTTGAAGCATTACCATTAAAACTTAATGCTGTAACAACACCACTAAAACTTGCTTGAGTTCCAAAGAGGGATGCAGTATGAGTTGTTATACCAGTAAAAGTTGATAAACCAGAAACATAAAGTTGTGAAAAAGAACTTCCACCACTAACTAAATTATTACCTACATAAAAATTAGAAGAAGTTACAACACCAGTAAAATATCCATCACCAACTACATATAATTTTGATGTGGCATTTGTTGTTGCAATGCCAACATTTCCAATAACTTCCAGTGAAGTAAGATTTTCGCTATAAGATACAATACCAACCTTTAAATTTTTCTGTCTACCACTGGTGTATTTTGCCATTTTAGTTAAGTGTTTCTAGAATGCTTCCTAAAAATTTAATATCAGTTCCATTACTTGCTGATAAAACAAGAACATCACCAGATTCAAGAACCAATTTTCCTGCAAGAAGATTTGCAGTATCACTTGTAGAAATTGGAAAATTCTTTATTATTTCAGTAGTCACCGCAATTCCTGCGGTTGTTCTTTGATGAGAAAAAGAAACCGTTTGAGTTCCACTACCAATATTTGCTGCCTGCGCTAAAAGAACTACGCCAGTATAACCAACTGGTGCGGTGTAAATTCCAACAGCATTTGTTGTTGCTATTTTAGTAACCGTTTTAAAAACATTAAGTGCTAATGCCATTTTCTTATTCTCCTCCTAATGCTAGAATGAATGGTGTCATTGTCGAGAATAAACTCTTTGAATAAAATGTTCCTGAAATAGTTCCTGTTGTTTGATTCACAACTACACCATCACCAATTCTAAAGTTTCCTGATTGGTCAGTGCTTGTGAAAACAACAAGACCACCATTTCTCATAACAATTTCATTATCTTGAATTGGAACACCACCTTGAGCAGGGAGAGCAGCATTGATATTTGTACCAGAACCAATGTATTCAAAAGAATGTCCAGATGCTAATACTCTACTTTGCTTAAAGAATGGAACAGTTGAACCAACACCAACTGCATAAGGAACATTATCATTTAAAGTGATTGTACAAATACCAGAAGAAACTGGTGTTGAACTTAAGATTGAATAATAAGTAGGAAGTAATTCTAAAGTTGCTGTTGCTGTATTTATTCCTACATCAGGACCAGCAATTGTAATGGTTGGTGTCGTCGTATAACCTCTTCCACTTGAAACAATCTCAATTGCCAATCGGTACGGCACCGAAACCCCGATTTTTCTCCAACCCACTCCCGCCGTACCACAGCGAAAAAGTCAGGAGGTTCTGAGACGAAACGGGGTTTGAGACGGATTTCGGGGGTGGGTAGCCATCGGGGCAGTCAGGAGCCCATAGCAAAAAGCCCCGCGTGGTGCGGGGCTCTGAGCGCCTGACAACCCGGCTGAGCGAGTTAGCAGGACTTGTTCTGGCGGAGAGGGAGGGATTCGAACCCTCG
>RGTE01000266.1 GCA_010025475.1 Verrucomicrobiota bacterium | reverse complement strand
CTTCCCGGCGCGGTTCATGTTTGTTGGGGCGATGAATCCGAATCCGCGGGGAACGATGGAGGCGAGGGGGCCGGGCAAGGCTTCCAAGAAATATCTTAGCCGGATCAGTGGACCGTTGTTGGACCGGATCGATCTGCATCTGGAAGTGCCGGCGTTGAAACATGAGGAGCTGCTTTCGGCGGAGCCGGGGGAAAGTTCGGCGACGATCCGCACGAGGGTGGAGAAAGCCAGGGAGCTTCAAGGGTGCAGACTGGGGCGCGGCACGGGACTTTTCCATAACGCCCAGATGGGCCCCAGGGAACTGCGGAAGTTTGTTCCTTTGGATGCGGAGGCCAAGGCCTTGCTGTCGCATGCGATGACGGATCTGGGGCTCAGTGCCCGCGCTTTGGACCGGATTTTGAAGGTGGCCCGGACGATCGCGGACCTGGCGGCAAGCGAATCCGTGGAACCGGATCACCTGGCCGAGGCCATCCAGTACCGGACGTTGGACCGGCAGCTCTGGGGATAAGCTAGCGGGGCAGGCCTTGGACCTTGAGGCCGGGCTTGAGCCCGCGACTGGCGAACCAGTCCCGATTCGTTTCAATCGCGTAGGCAACTTTTTCGGATTTGCTCTCCACCCGAGTCTCTTCAAACGGAACCAGCGGATGGATTTCCAGGATGACCCCCTCGGAATCCAGAAAGGCAAGATCGAGCGGAAGGGAGGTGTTTCGCATCCAGAAGAAGGCTTTTTTTGGGTGGGGGAAAACAAACAGCATCCCGCGCTCCGCAGGAAGGAAATCCCGGTTCATCAGGCCTTGGGCCTGCTCCCCGGGTGTGACGGCGACTTCCACGAGGAGCTTTTCTTCGCCGATTTTGAGGGTGGTTTCCCCTCCGGCCAGGCAAGTGGCCGCGATCAGGGCCAGCGCCAGTGTGAGCGGGAATGTTTTTTTCAATAGCGGGGCAGGGAGGGGTCCACTTCCTCCGCCCAAGCGTCGATTCCGCCCTTAAGATTGAGAAGGTTTTTGTACCCCTGCTGCTGCAGGAAAAGCAGGGCCTTGGCGCTGCGGATGCCGGCCTTGCAGTGAATGACGATTTCCTGGTCGTTGGGGATTTCCTGCCATCGCTTGGGCACGTCGCCCAAGGGAATCAGGGTGGAGCCGGGGATCCGCGAGATCTGGAACTCGTGAGGTTCGCGCACGTCGATCAGGATAAATGGTTTCTTGGTATCGATCTTCTTTTTGAGATCCGTGCAGGTGATTTCGGGAACCTTGGGGCCCTCCTGATGGACCGGGCCTTCGCGGGCGGGAGCCCCGCAAAACTGCTCGTAATCGATCAGGCCGGTGATGGTTCTTTTCTTCCCGCACATGGGGCATTCCGGATTTTTGCGGAGCTTCATCTCGCGGAAGCGCATTTTTAAGGCATCGAAAAGCAGGAGGCGTCCGATGAGAACGTCCCCGATGCCCAGGATCAGCTTCACGGTCTCAATGGCCTGGAGGACGCCGATGACGCCGGGGAGGATGCCCAGCACCCCGCCTTCGGCGCAGCTGGG
>RGTE01000265.1 GCA_010025475.1 Verrucomicrobiota bacterium | reverse complement strand
CCAAGCCAGGAGGCCGCTGGATATCCACGATGACGATTGCACCACGGTGCCAAACCCGACCAAATTTAATGGTCCTAACTGGGCTCCCGAGATGTTCATGACCGCACCAAGGGACGCGGCCCCAACAAGAAACGGTAGCGCCAAGGCCACCCGCGCGCCCGCCTCCGAGCCCAGCCACAAATCCAGCCAAGGGTGTTGCCAGACCCCCACCCACAAGGCTCCCGCGAAATAAAGCGGGGCCAACAGACGGAAGGAACGAAGATAAATGTTAGCCAACCGCGTCTCGTCGCCACATCCCACCCCTTGGCTGCTGCTGTGAAAAATCGGGCCCATGGCGGCAATGCTTAGACCCTGCACTCGGCCGGCCAAGTTAGACCCTATGTTATAAGCCACAAAAGAGTCCGCTCCGGCAACCCGTCCCAAAAACCAGCGGTCCAAGGAACCAAAGGCCGCGCCACTTAAAAGCGAAAGAAATGTTTTTGCTGTGTACGACCCCATTTCCTTTAGTCGGCTCCAGCGAGCCAAGGGAAAAAGGAACCCCATCTGATGACGAGCCTTGGCGCGGTGGACCAAAAAGAAGAGCTGGAGCCCCGCCACACCAACGCCAACAACGATCGAGGGAAGCGGCGAGTGAAATGCCCAAGCCGCCAAGGCCATCCCGATGCCGCTCATCAGAGAAAAGACGGTCCTGCTGAGAGCCAACCACCGAAATTCAAGATGAGCCTGAAGGAGGACGAGCCAACCTTGGGCATAATAATTAAGGAAAAGAGCCAAGGCGCTCCACCACACGCATTGCCAAAATACCGGTCCCTCCACAGACGGGAATTTAAACCAACGCTCCCCAAAAAAGGTGCCGACAACGCCGAACAAAACGGCTGTCAAGAAGAGCACAACCAAATTCAGAAGGTTTCCGGAGGCCCAAGTTTCGCGGGCGCCGGCATAGTCTCCTCGACCCAGGGCGACTCCTACATATCGTCCGGTGGCGACCCCTAAGCCCAGATCCATAAAACCGAACGTTCCCGTCATGGTCTGGACGGCGAACCAAAGAGCGTACAATTCCGGACCCAAGGAGTGATAATAGACCGGGACAGTAACAATGCTGAGGACAGATAGAGTAGCAATGGGCAAAAGGCTCCACGCCGTTGCGTTTTCTAGCTTCATGCTTGCAAAGATTAGTCGCCCGTATGGGCCAAGGAACCAGTCATTTTAGGACTCGATAAAGCACAAACGATTGAAAACTCGCCACCTGTTTGGAAGGCTGTTTGGCAAGATAATCCCGAATAGCGCCATTTCCGTCGTAAATATCCGGCTTGGATAAAGCGATCCAGTCGGGGCGCGGCAGCGAATCCAGGGTGGAAAAGCTGGGACTCATCATGGTCTCCGCGTTTTCCAGGCTGTAAAACCGCGCCCCGGCGGCGTCCGCCGCCCACCATACGCCTTGCCCTGGCTCTCGGTGGTTTGCGATGTATTGAGTCGCAGCACGGTAATCGTCTTTGCGGTGCTGGGGATGTGTGGCGAATCTAACAACGC
>RGTE01000264.1 GCA_010025475.1 Verrucomicrobiota bacterium | reverse complement strand
AGGTCCACGCCGTGGTGGCCATCCACCCCTATCCCGAGCGCCCCCCGCTCTCCACCGGCATGATGGATGAGCTCGGCCACGCCCGGGACTACATGAAGGCCCGTTACATGATCTTCCCCCGCGGCGGCTTCAGCCCCTTCACCACCGACTCCTACATCGAAAAAGGCCACCTCTTTGAAACAGCCGAGGAGTTCTTCAAGTATCTGGATGACGTGGAAAAGCGGCCGAAATTCACGGACGAACTCGAGCTCCAGGGCGAATTTTTTAAAAGTCACTAGCCCGGTAGGGGCGGTTGTCCCAGCCGCCTGTTTGGGAATGCTTTTGCACGCTCCGTTAAGGACAATGGACCCTGCCTATCATCAGCCCGATCCAGTTCGGGCATGAAACCCATGCCACACGGATTCTCGACCCACCGGTCGCATTTGGTTATACTTTCCCGATGTCACTGATTTCCCGCATCCAGGAAACCGCCGCTGCGCTTCACCTCGCTCCGCCGGAAATGCGCCGCTACGCCCGGCATCTGATCATGCCGGAGGTGACCGTGGAAGGTCAGCGGAAGCTCAAAGCCGCCCGGGTTCTTGCCATCGGCACCGGCGGTCTCGGCTCTCCTCTCCTCGCTTACCTTGCCGCCGCCGGGGTGGGCCGGCTCGGCATTGTGGATTTCGACCGCGTCGACGAATCCAACCTCCAGCGCCAGATCATTCACCGGCAGACCACCATCGGGCACCCCAAGGTGGAATCCGCCAAGCGGACCATCCTGGAAATCAACCCCCACATTGAAGTGGAAACCCATGAGATCGCCCTCCGATCCGACAATGCCCTGGAACTCTTCCGCCCCTACGACGTGATCGTCGACGGCACGGACAATTTCCCCACGCGCTATCTCGTCAACGATGCCTGCGCCCTTCTGGGCAAACCGAACGTCTACGGCTCCATCTTCCGCTTCGAGGGCCAATGCACCGTCTTCTGGGCCGACCAAGGCCCCTGTTACCGTTGCCTTTATCCGGAACCTCCCCCGCCCGGCAGCGTTCCCAGCTGCGCCGAAGGCGGTGTCCTGGGCATTCTTCCCGGAGTCATTGGGGTTCTGCAGGCGATTGAGACCGTGAAGCTTATCCTCGGCATCGGGGACGTGCTGATCGGACGACTTCTCCTGTTCGATGCCCTGAAAATGCGCTTCCGCGAAATGAAGCTCCGAAAAAATCCCGAATGCCCGATGTGCGGAAAGAAAAGAACGATCACCGGCCTGATCGATTATGAGCAGTTCTGCGGGGCTCCGGCCCGCGAGGGGCCAGCCCACCAGGAAGCACCCCAGGTTCCGGAAATCTCCTGTGTCGACCTGAAGAAAAAGATCGATTCCAAAAAACCCTTTGTCCTGATCGACGTCCGGGAGCCTCATGAATTCCAAATTTCCCGCATCCCCGGCTCCACCCTGATCCCTCTCGGGGATGTGCCGAAGCGCTGGCAGGAGATTCCATCCGACAAGGAAATCGTCATCCACTGCAAGGCCGGTATCCGTAGCGCCAAGGCCCTGCTTTT
>RGTE01000263.1 GCA_010025475.1 Verrucomicrobiota bacterium | reverse complement strand
CAGGTCAAACTCGTGGAAGACTATTTCCGCGCCCAGGGCCTCTTCGGTATCACGGAGAAGAAGGACGCCCTCGACTTCTCCTCCGTCGTCGAACTCGACCTCACCACCGTCAAACCTAGCGTCGCCGGCCCCAAGCGTCCCCAGGATCGCATTGAGCTCCCCATTCTTAAATCCGCGTTCGATTCCCTTCTCACCAAGTCCGTTGCCGAAGGTGGGTATGGCAAAAACTCCGGGGACCTCGCCAAAACCGCCCGCGTTTCCATGTCCGCCGACGAGCAGGAGATGGTCTCCGACCGGCCCACCCCCGATCCTTTGGCCAAAAATTCGAAATCCGAAATTCCGAATTCCAAGTCCTCGTCCCTCCGCAACGGCTCCGTCGTCATCGCGGCCATCACCTCCTGTACCAACACCTCTAACCCCTCCGTCATGCTTGCCGCCGGCCTTCTTGCCAAAAAGGCCGTCGAGCGCGGCCTCACCGTCGATCCCACCGTCAAGGCCTCCCTCGCCCCCGGTCTTTCCTGGATCAGCTGGGCTTTAATCTCGTGGGCTACGGCTGCACCACCTGTATTGGAAACTCCGGACCTCTCCCCGCCCCCGTGGAAAAGGCCGTCACCGAGCATGATCTCGTGGCCGCCAGCGTCCTTTCCGGCAACCGGAACTTTGAGGCCCGCGTTCACCCCTCCGTGAAGGCCAACTTCCTCATGTCCCCACCCCTCGTCGTTGCCTTCGCCCTCGCCGGCCGTGTCGATCTCGACCTTTCCAAGGATGCGCTCGGACTCGGCAAGGACGGGAAGGCCGTCTACCTGCGCGACCTCTGGCCCACCCGCGAGGAGATCGGCAAGGCCATGCAGTCCGCCCTGAAGCCCGAAGTCTTCCGCAAACTCTACCGCGACTTCTCGGAGCAGAACCCCGCCTGGAACGAGATCCCCTCCAAGCCCGGCCTCACTTACACCTGGGATCGCAAGAGCACTTACATCCAGGAACCCCCTTTCTTCGAAAACTTCTCGCTACAACCCTCGCCCGTCGCTGCCATCCAGAATGCCCGCTGCCTCGGTGTCTTTGGCGATTCCGTGACCACGGACCACATCTCCCCCGCCGGCAACATCAAGAAAACCTCCCCGGCCGGCTCCTACCTCATCGCCGAAGGCGTGACTCCGGAGGATTTCAACAGCTACGGTGCCCGCCGTGGCAACGACCGGGTCATGACCCGCGGCACGTTCGCCAACGTTCGGATCAAAAACCTCATGCTTCCCGGCGTCGAGGGCGGCGTGACCCCCGATCTTCTCGATCCGAAGCGGCCCCAGATTTCCATCTACGACGCCGCCCAGAAATACCGCCAGGCCGGCGTCCCGCTCATCATTCTCGCCGGGAAAGAGTATGGCACCGGCAGTTCCCGTGACTGGGCTGCCAAGGGCACCCGCCTGCTCGGCGTCCGCGCCGTCATCGCCGAAACTTTCGAAAGGATCCACCGTTCCAACCTCGTCGGCATGGGCGTCCTCCCATGCACTTTTACTGAGGGCGTCAATGCCCAGACCCTCAAGCTGGACGG
>RGTE01000262.1 GCA_010025475.1 Verrucomicrobiota bacterium | reverse complement strand
GCCAGAATTTCCGAAAGCCAGTCCATGCTCCTCCTCCAAGACACGATCGACCGGGTGATTCTGGATGTCCGTCGGGTCGTGTACACGGTTTTGCTGAATCGATCTTTGATTGACGTGCAAACCGAGGCGGTGGATCTGCGGGAGAAACAACTCAACTTGCAGCAGAAAAAATTTAAGGCCGGCACCGTGACCAAGTTCAATGTCCTGACGGCGGACGTCGAATTGGCGAACACCCTGCCGCAACTGATCCGGGCGGAAAACACCAAACGTATTGCCGAGGTACAACTAGCCAGAATTCTCGCTCTGGATTATCCCGTGGACATTTCGGACCGGTGGATTCCTCCGGTGAAGGTGGAGGGGGATCTGCCTTACCAACCGGTCACCACCGACTTGCCTTCTTCCCTGGAGAACGCCATTCGAAACCGCAATGATTTGCGGGCAGTCAAAAAAGAAATCGAGGTGCAAAAGAAACTATTTGATGCGGCCAAGGAGGACGCCTTTATTCCCAAAATCGTGGGGTCGGGAGGATACGATGTGATTCAGAATCCAAACAGCTCAAGCCTTGGCACCACCTTGCAGGGGCCGGTGGCAGGCATTAACGGCACTTGGACCTTGTTCGACGGCTTGCAAAGCACGGGGCGGTTTGAGCAATTGAAGGCACAGATCAGCAAGGCACAGATGGCGTACGAGGAGAAACAGCGGACGGTCGAGAGCGATGTGAGAGAGGCGGTGGTAAAAATCGAGGAAGCCCAACAGTTGGTGGTGTCGCAGCAGAAAAATGTGGAACAGGCGCGGGAGAGCCTTCGTCTTGCCGAGGCCCGTTTTAATGTGGGGGCCGGGATCCAGTTGGACATTATCAACGCCCAGTCGAATCTGACCCAAGCGAGGTTTTTGGAGTTGCAGGGCCGTTACGATTACAACGTTGCCTTGGCTCTTTTGGAGCGTGCCACGGCGACCCCCTTTGGTCCGAAAAATCCCCCTGCGGTGCCGTCCACGGTATCTGTGCCGGTGCCGCCCAAGGTGAACATGCAGGCTTCGACAAGCGTGGGTCTGCAGCCGGGTCAGTGAATCTTCTTCGGTTTTCCGAGCTCGAGCGACGGGGTCTGGCGCACGGTTTTACCCTCCGGACGAATCCGCCGTTGGCCACCACGGATCTGTCCCATATTCTTTCGGAAGCGAAGCTGCCAAGGGGTTATGTGATGGCGGAGCAAACTCATGGCGCTGGAGTTGCCGTGGTTCGGGGGGGCGAAGCAGGTCGGATGGTTCCTTCAGTGGATGCATTGATCACCCGTGAAAAAAATCTAACCATGGTCATCCGGGTGGCCGATTGCGGGCCGGTCTGGATTCATTGCGGCGAAACGGGTGCCATCGGCTTGGTGCATAGCGGTCGAAGAGGGACGGAGGCGGGGGTGGTTCCCGCCGCCATCCACAGGATGAAGGAAGAATTCGGTTCTGATCCCAAGGCAATGATTGCCCTGTTGGGGCCATGCATCCGACCGCCCCATTATGAGGTGGATTTCGCCTCCGAGATCCTACGGCAATTGAAGGCGG
>RGTE01000261.1 GCA_010025475.1 Verrucomicrobiota bacterium | reverse complement strand
CGACCAGCTCGACCTCGCCGGCCTGGAAAAAGCACTGGCGGAATTCGCCCAGCGGGCCCGGGAAGGCAAACTCTCCCTGCCCGACCTTGAAGGAGGTGTTTTCACCATTTCCAACGGGGGCATTTACGGCTCCGTCATGTCCACCCCGATCCTGAATCCTCCCCAGTCCGCCATCCTCGGCATGCATGCGATCCAGCAGAGGCCGGTGGCGGTGGACGGCCGCGTGGAAATTCGACCGATGATGAACCTCGCTCTTTCCTATGACCATCGGCTCATCGACGGCAAGGAAGCGGTCACCTTCCTCATTCAGATCAAAAAGTTCGTCGAAAACCCCGCCCTCGCCCTCTTCGGCCTCCCGCCGGCCTAAGGTAAGGAGGAGGGGGCAGGTTGGAAGGGGCAGGTAATGGCCTGTCTCGAGGTTCCAAACTTTCTTAATCTTAATCTTAATCCTAATCTTACCCTCATGTTCCGGGTTCTTGTTTCTCTGCCGGTCGTTCTCATCCTCGCCGGCTGCTCCCGCCCCGGCGATTCCCAGGCCCGGCGCGCCCACGAACTTCTGGAAGCCGGTCAATTCGAAGAGGCCAGGGTCCTGATCGACTCCTCCCTTAAACAAACTCCCGCAAGCACCTCTCTCCGGCAGGAACGCCTCCATCTGGCCCTGCTTCTTGGCCAACCGGAAATCGCCGCTGGGGAGGCTGGCCAGATCCTACGCCTGAACCCGAAGGCTCAGCCCTACCGCCGTCCGCTGGAGGACCGTCTTCCCGCCGTCCGGGCGAATGCCCTTAAGGCCCTCGCCCTCGATCCTCCTGACCGCCCGGCTCCCTCCTCGCTCATCAAGGCAGGCCTAAAAGATCCCGATCCCACGGTTCGTCGTGAAGCCGCCGAAGCCACTCGGATTCTTGAACCGAAGGAAGCCATCAAGATTCTCCGCACTGCCGCCAAGGATTCTGATTGGCTCACCCGCGCCACTGCCGCCCGGCTTTTCGGTCAGCGAGGCGACCCCAGCCTGATCCCCGATCTTTTCACCATGTTGCAGGATCCCGACTCCTACGTCCGTCGCTTCGCCCGCCGATCCCTTTTGGAACTGGCCGAAAAAGCCAAGGCCGATGCCTACCTTTCTTCTCTTCGCTCCTCCGATCGCACCACCCAGATCGTTGCCGCCCTGGCCCTCGTCCGGCTCAATGATGGCCGCGGCGCCGAGATCCTTCTGGCTGAGATCGCCAATCCGCTGGGCATCGAGCGTGTCGAATGTGTGAAGGCCGTTTCCAAGCTGGTCGATCCCCGCGTCGTCCCCGCCCTTCGCACCGCCGCCGGGGACAAGGATCCAGAGGTGCGCGTTGTCTCCCTGATCGCCCTCGGCCTGCTCAAAGACAAGGATTCGGTTCCCCTTTTCAAAAAAATCTCTGCAGATCCTTCTTCGCCAAAAGAGGTCAAACTCGCTGCCTCCAAAGCCTTGGATCTTCTCTCCAAACCCGCCGACCAGCCCTGATCCTCGTAAAAAAGACCGCATCTTTTTTCAAAATCCGTGGTTCAATCTTTGATGGGCTATTTCCTCCTCCG
>RGTE01000027.1 GCA_010025475.1 Verrucomicrobiota bacterium | reverse complement strand
AGGGAAAAATCCTGGATGTGATGGCGGGGGAAGCGGACTGGGTCTTTCGTGCCCAGGGCGGCAACAACGCCGGCCACACCGTGGAAATTGGCGGTGAAAAATATGTCCTGCATCTGGTGCCCTCCGGGATCCTGCGCTCCGGCGTCTCCTGTCTGATTGCCGGCGGGGCGGTGGTGGATCCTGTCAGCCTGGTCTCCGAAATCGAGGGATTGCATGAACGGGGCATCCGCACGCGGGCTCGTTTGCATCTGGCCTCCCAAGCCCATCTCGTGCTTCCCCATCATCGGGCGGTGGATCGCGGATCGGAACGAAAGCGCGGCAAAGGCAGGATTGGCACAACCGGTCGGGGGATCGGGCCGGCTTATGCCGACAAGGCCGCCCGGGTGGGGCTGAGGGCAGGGGAATTGGCCTTGTCCCCGCAGGAGCTATCGCGGCGAATCCGGGAGCGCATTCGAGTTCACAATCAGGCCGCCCGCCATCAGGGTTGGGAAAAAGTTTACCCTGGACCCGCGCTCCGGGAAATCCAAGGGGCGGCGAAAATTCTCCGACCCTACCTCTGTGACGGCGTCGCCCTGGCCCACCGGGTGGTCGAATCAGGCAAAAGGATTCTCATCGAGGGGGCGCAGGGAACCTTTCTCGACGTGGACCACGGCACCTATCCCTATGTGACCAGTTCCCATTGCACGGCGGGGGGAGCCTGCACCGGGACCGGGGTGCCGCCCACGGCCATCCGAAAAGTCATCGGGGTACTGAAAGCCTACACGACGCGGGTGGGCAGCGGACCGTTCGTGACCGAGGACGGCGCATTGGGCCATCTCCTTCACGGCATGGGCCGGGAATTCGGCTCCACCACCGGCCGGGCCCGGCGTTGTGGTTGGTTTGATGCCGTCCTTGTTCGCCGGGCGGTACGCCTCAATGGGGTGACGGAGTTGGCCATGACCAACCTCGATGGTTTGGATGGTCTGGAAAAAATTCCGGTCTGCGTCGGATACCGCCTCCAAGGGAAGCTCCTCCAGGAGCCGCCGGTGGAGGTTGTGGACTGGGAACGATGCCGCCCGGTTTACCGGGTCTTTCCCGGCTGGTGCGAGCCGACCACCGAAGCACGCCGCTGGCGGGATCTCCCGGCCAAGGCCCGTTCCTACCTTCTGGCGCTTTCCAAGCTCGTCGGAGCCCCGCTGGGCATTCTGTCCGTCGGGGCCGGGCGTGAGCAAACTTTCCGCCATGGGTAAGGGAGATTCCGGCGGTCCGGTTCCCCAACACGTCGCCATCATCATGGATGGCAACGGACGTTGGGCCCAGCAGCACAAATTACCGCGATTGAGCGGACACGAAGCGGGGCGAAAGTCGGTCAAAAGGGTCGTGCAGGCGGCCATTGCCCACGGGGTTCGCTATCTGACCCTCTACGCTTTTTCCGTGGAAAACTGGCAGCGGCCCCGGGAGGAGGTCCAGGGCTTGATGGGGCTTTTGCGTCTGGTGCTGCGGGAAGAATTGGCGGAGATGGGGAGGGAGGGAGTCCGTTTGCGGGCGATCGGGCGATTGCAGGATCTTCCCGAAGCCGTTCGCGAGGAGCTCGCCGCTGCCATCGAAAAAACCAAATCCAACACCAAGCTCGATTTGATCCTGGCGCTGAGCTACGGCTCGCGGGTGGAAATCACCGAAGCCGCCAAGGCCATCGCCCGGGAGGTCAAGGACGGCCGGCTCGATCCGGAGCGGATCGACGAAAATTCCATCTCCGATCATCTCTACACGCGGGGAATCCCCGATCCGGATCTGCTCATTCGGACGAGCGGGGAGATGAGAGTCAGTAATTTCATGCTCTGGCAAATCTCTTACGCGGAAATCCATGTGACCTCCGTCCTCTGGCCGGATTTTGGCAAGGAACAGTTTGCCTCCGCTTTGGCCGACTACGCCAAGCGGGAACGTCGCTTTGGGGGGGTCTAAGATGCTTGGTTGGCGCCTGTTATCCTCCCTGCTGCTTTGGGGGTTGGTCGTCGCCCTCGTGGCGCTCCGTTACACCAACGGCGTATTCCTTCTCATCGCCATAACTGGGTTGGCGGCCCAGAGGGAGTTTTATCTCTCCCAGCAGGCGGCGGGTCGGACGGTGTTCATGAAAACCGGACTGCTCGCCGGTGCGCTGCTGTACGCCGCCACCTACTTCTCGGTGGTTTCGCCGTATGGCCGGTTGCCGGAGACCTTCACCGGGGAGGCGATCCTGGTTCTCCTGGTCATCCTCGGCGCCCTGACTCGCCGAGTCTTTGACGTCAAGATTGAGGGCGCCGCCGTGGCCATGGCCCTGACGCTCTTTGGATTTTTCTACGTCCCGTACCTTCTCAACTACGCCACCAAAATCCTGTTCTGCGCGCCGGATGGGGCCGGAATTCCGTTGCTGGCGTATGCCGTCGCCATCACCAAATTCACCGACGTGGGCGCGTATGTGGCAGGTTCCCTTTTGGGGCGCCACAAACTTAGTCCCCTGATCAGCCCCAAAAAAACCTGGGAAGGGCTGGCCGGAGGGGTGGTCATGGCCCTTTGCACCAGTGTCGGGCTTGTGCACTTCTTCCCGGTTGCCCTTGGCCAGCTGGCTGGTTTCCATGCCTGGGTGCTGGGTTTCCTGCTTGCCGCCGTCAGCGTGATCGGGGATTTGGGGGAATCGGTTGTCAAGCGGGATGCCCATGTGAAGGATTCCGGAACTTTCATCCCCGGGATCGGCGGAGCGCTCGATCTGGTGGACAGCCTGCTCTTCAGTTTGCCGGTCTTTTACGGATACCTGATTTTGGCCGGGAGAGTATGAAACGCGTCATCCTGCTCGGCTCCAGCGGTTCGATTGGGGAAAGCACCTGCAAGGTCGCCCGGGCCCTGCCGGACAAGCTGAAGCTGGTCGGCCTTGGGGTCGCGAAAAGCACCCCCCGTTTATTGGAGCAGGCCAGGGAGTTTGGCGTGAACTCGCTGGCCGTATCTGATTCCAAAGCCGCGGAGAAAGCCCGCCTGCATCTTCCCCAAGGAGCCCGCTTGTTTGAAGGGCCGGAAGGTTTGACCCGCATGGTGGAGGAGACCGAGGCAGACATGGTGCTGGTGGCAATTGTCGGCACCGCCGGGCTGGCGCCCGCCCTGGCCGCCCTCCGCACCGGTAAAGATCTGGCCGTGGCCAGCAAGGAGATCCTTGTCTTGGCTGGTTCGGCGGTGATGGGGGAAGCAAAAAAAAGAAAGAGGCAAGTGTTGCCGGTCGACAGCGAGCACAATGCCATCTTCCAATGCCTGCAGGGGGCCAACGGGAAAGAAGTGCGCAAAATCATTCTCACCGCCTCCGGGGGTCCTTTCCGGCAGATGCCGGCCAAGGAGATGGCCAAGGTCACCGTGGCCCAGGCCTTAAAACACCCCACGTGGTCGATGGGGAAAAAGATCACCATCGATTCCGCCACCATGTTCAACAAGGGGCTCGAGATGATCGAGGCTCATTGGCTGTTCGGATTGCCCATGGCCCAGGTGGACGTGGTGGTTCATCCCCAGAGCATTGTTCATTCGATGGTCGAGTTTGTGGACGGTTCCGTGCTGGCCCAGCTCAGCGTCACCGACATGTGTTTTCCGATCCAGTATGCAATCACCTACCCGGAGCGCCGTCCCAGCGGCCTGCCGCCGCTCGACCTGCCCAAACTCGGGGCCCTGACTTTTGAGAAACCGGATGAAAAACGGTTTCCGGCGTTGCGGCTGGCCCGGGAGGCGGGAGAGGCGGGCGGAACTTTGCCGGGGGTTTTCAACGCGGCCAACGAAGTGGCGGTGGAGGCTTTTCTCGACGAAAAGATCCCTTTCCCGAAGATCTGGGGTCTTGTGGAAGCAGTGATGGAATCCCACCAAAACATTCCCCGGCCCGACCTTCCAGCCATCGTCGCCGCAGACGGGTGGGCCCGGGCCGAGGCCCGAAAGCGTTTGGGGGGAGCCAAATGATCGCGGCGCTGTCTGGACCCTGGGGCGACGGGGTGGCCATCGCGGGCACGGTGGTGGTGGCCTTGATTCTTTTCGGACTTACGGTGGCCGCCCACGAGTTCGGTCATTTTTGGGCGGCACGAAAAATGGGACTGGTGGTGGAGCGTTTTGCCATCGGCTTTGGTCCGAAAATTTACGGCAAGGTGATCGACGGGGTGGAATGGCAGATCAACCTTTTGCCTCTCGGAGGTTTCGTCCAGCTCCCCCAGATGAATCCGGCCGAGGGACTGGAGGGCAAGGCCGCGGAGGGGCACAAGGATCTGCCTCCCGCCAGTCCCGGCGCGAAAATCTTCACCGCCTTGGCAGGACCACTGGCCAGCCTTGCCCTCGGTGTGGCCTGCGCCGCCGGGGTTTGGGTTCTCGGGGTTCCCACCAACATGACCTTTCGAACCACCACCATCGGATGGGTGGAGGCGAAATCGCCCGCCGCAAAAGCCGGCATTCTCCCCGGGGATAAAATTTTGGCCATCGACGGTCAGCGTCCGGAGCGCTGGGCGGGCCGTCCCGGCGCGGTGGTGGAAAGTATCCTCTTGGGCATCGGGCGGGAGATTGTGCTCGAGTTGGACCGCGAGGGCCGTGAAATCGTGACCGTTCGGGTCGTTCCCGAGCCCGACAAGGAGCTGGAAGGTCTGCGTCGTCTGGGTTTCGAGATGTATCCGGCGCAACCCGCCTGGGTCGACAAGGTGATCGAGGGTGGGCCTGCCGCCCGCGCCGGCATCCGTCCGGGAGAAAAGCTGGTCTCCCTCAACGGCCGGAAAATTTGGAATCCGGCGGCGGTCAAGGCGGCCGTGGAATCCGGCGCGGAGCAGATGGAATTTGGGGTGGAAGACGCGAAAGGGCACGTTCGCTCCCTCTCCCTTCGTCCGGAGCAGGCGATCAACCGCAAGGACCGGATGATTGGGGTCGTCTGGAAGCCCAGCGACATGCAGATCACCCATCCCACCCCGCAGGAGCAGGTCGGCTCCGCTGCCGGATTGGTCTTTCGCACCCTGCGGGCGTTGGTTTCGCCCGCGTCCCACGTCGGGGTTCAGCACCTGAGCGGGCCTTTGGGAATTTTTGAAAGACTGGTGTCCTTGTTGCAGACCGACCCCCGGTTGGTCCTCTACTTTAGCGTGATCCTGAACGTGAATTTGGCCGTGTTGAACCTTCTGCCCATTCCCGTGCTGGACGGAGGACACATTCTCTTTTCCCTGGTCGAGGCGATTCGCCGCCGCCAGTTGCGGGCCAAAACCGTGGAAAGGATTCAGACCGCCTTTGTGATTCTGCTGGCCGGTTTCTTCCTCTTGGTCACCTACCACGATTCGCTTAGGCTCAAGCGCCGTATGGACAAATCCGCGGAAGCCACGGAGATGCCGGTGTTTCGGCCGGCCACGGAAAAAAAATGAGGGGATATTGCGCCAGCCCGTACCGGTATGTCCGTCGCCCGACCCGCGAGGTGAAAGTCGGGAAAGTGGGCATCGGGGGACCGAACCCGATCGTGGTCCAAAGCATGATCACCTGCGACACCATGGACACGTCCGCCTCGGTCAAGCAGACCTTGGATCTCGTCAAGGTCGGCTGCCAGATCGTCCGGATCACCGCCCCCACGGTGAAGGACGCGGCCAACCTGAAAAATATCAAACGGGATCTGCTGGCCGCCGGGTGCGACGTGCCGATCGTTGCGGACATCCATTTCAAGCCGGATGCCGCGATGGAGGCGGCCCAGTGGGTCGACAAGATTCGCATCAACCCCGGCAATTTTGCCGACAAAAAGAAGTTTGCCGTGCGGGAGTACACGGATGATCAGTACGCCGAGGAGCTCGGCCGGATTGAGGAGACCTTCACCCCGCTGGTGAAACTGCTGCAGGAGAGGAGACTCGCCCTGCGGATCGGCACCAACCACGGATCGCTCTCCGACCGGATCATGAACCGCTATGGGGATACGCCCCACGGCATGGTGGAGAGCGCCCTCGAGTTCGCCCGGATCGCCCGAAAGCTCAATTTCCACAACTTTGTCTTCTCCATGAAGTCCTCCAACCCGAAGGTGATGATCGAGGCCTACCGCTTGCTGGTGGCTTCACTCGACAAGGAAGGGCCGGACTGGAACTACCCGCTTCACCTCGGCGTGACGGAGGCAGGGGATGGTGAGGACGGCCGGATCAAGAGTGCGATCGGCATCGGCTCCCTGCTCCTTGACGGTTTGGGCGACACCATCCGGATCAGCCTGACGGAGGACAGCGTCCACGAGATCCCCGTGGGCCGGGCCCTCGTGAAATATCTCGAGGAACGCCAAAAGGGGAGTTTTGACGCCGATACCAAGCTTTCCTATGACCCGTTCAGCTTCGGCAAGCGGGCCAGCCAGAAAATCACCGTGCAGGGCGTGGCCGTCGGCGGGGAGGAACCTCCGCGCGTTTTTGTTTCCGCCAAAGTCGAGGAGGCCCTTCGTCCCAGGTTTGCCCAGCTCGGAGACCTCGTTCCCGAGCTGGTTCATGAAAAAACCCCGATCACCGAGATCGACCCCCGGAATGACGCCGAGATCAAGGCACTCGAAGCGAAAAAGGAGACGGTGCTGGTCGCCCTCAAGGACGGTCTCGATCTCAACCCCGTTTCCGGCACGCGTCTTTTGGCGGCGAAAATTGCCGCGCGTCATCCGATCGTCCTCAAGGACACCTTGAAGCCGGCGCAGTCGGAAGGTGGCCTCTCCGGCCTGATCGCGGCCTCGGTCCACCTCGGCGCGCTCCTTTGCGATGGGATCGGGGATGCCATCCTGGTGCGGGGGGAACCGGCTCCGGGTGCCTGTTTGCGGCTGGGCTTCAATATTCTCCAGGCCGCCGGCAGCCGAATTTTCAAGACCGACTACGTGGCCTGTCCCTCCTGCGGCCGGACGCTGTTCGATCTGCAGAGCACCACGGCCAAAATCAAGGCGGCCACGCAGCACCTGAAGGGTGTGAAAATCGCCGTGATGGGGTGCATCGTGAACGGCCCCGGGGAGATGGCGGATGCGGATTTTGGATATGTCGGGGGTGCTCCCGGCAAGATCAACCTGTACGTCGGGAAAAGTCCGGTGAAGTTCAACATCCCGGAGGCCGAGGCCGTTGACCGGCTGAAGGATCTGATTCGCGAGCACGGCAAGTGGGTCGATGCCCCGGCCACGCCGGTTACGGTCTAGAAATCCCCACCCCTGGACTTCCGCTTTTCGTTTACGTGAATGTGGACGTGAACGAAACGCCTTGGCTTTGCGGATTCAGCCCTCTGCCGAAACATGACTTTTGATCTCCCCGTTCCCATTCACCTTCACGTCCACAAAAAGGTCCCGGGATGAGTTTTATCGCAGTAGCTGGAGTAAAGCCGCATGGGACTTGGGTCGGCGGTGAGAGAGGTCGTCGAGCAGGGAACGGGCGGAGCGGCGGGGGTCGTCCGCTCCCAGTTGTTTGAGCACCGCGCGCTCAAATCTCTCCACCAGTTTCCGGTGCGGTTCCTTCTCTTCCAGCCAGTCCAAAGCCAACCGAAGAAGGCCGTGCAGGGAATCGAGGTTGGAATCCGGTTCGGCGGACTGTTCAATGGTCTGGGCGAAATACGTGGCAGCGAGAATCCGGGCGTAGGATTGGCGCAGGCCTGAACGGGGACGGAAGACCCTGGCCTCCCGCAAGTGGTGAAGGCTCGTTCGGCGGGAAGGTTCCCAGCCGATTTCACACTCATGAAAAAGGTCGAGATGGCCCCGCATCGGGCTTCCGGGCTTGGCCGCCCCCTTGGCAAGGGTCCGGACAATCCCATGGCTCCGGGTCAGCCAGACCGCCAGCAGGCTGGTTTCCCCCTGGCGGCGAAGATGGAACAGAATCCCTTCATCCTGAAGCGGTTGGCTCAAGTCCCCAGCCTAGCAGAGGGGGCAAATGGGGAAGATAAGAGGGATGACTCAGGGGTGGGGAAAGTGTAGAAAGCGGGATGGCGACGGCACGGGAAACCACGGTTGAAAAAGAGGCCAGCCTGACGGGCATCTCCCTCCATAGCGGGGCCAAGGTGCGCCTGACGGTGAAGCCGGCGGCGGCCGGAACCGGTTACCAGTTCCGCCGGATGGATCTGGCGGATCAGCCGGTGATCCCCGCCTTTTTGGAAAAGGTGAAGCAGGTCGAGCGCGCCACCACGCTGGCCGAAGGCAGCGTCAAGGTCAGCACGGTGGAGCATCTGCTTTCCGCCCTGCGCGGGCTGGATATCGACAACGCCTTGATCGAGTTGGATGCCAACGAGCCGCCGATCGGGGATGGCAGTGCCTCACCGTTTCTCGATCTTCTCCACAAGGCGGGGCGCAGGGAACTCGATGCCCCCCGGGCCACGTTTGAGATCCGTGAGCCGGTCTGGGTGACCTCCCCCGATGGCGGCTATCTGGCCGCGCTCCCCCACGAGGGGTTCAAGGTTTCCTGCACCAACGCCAATCACACCGGGCACCACACCCAGTTTCTTTCCCTGGAGGTGAGCGAAAAAAACTACGCCCAGGACATCGGCCGGGCCCGCACCTTCGTATTTTACGAGGAGGTGGAGCCGCTCCTGAACAAAGGGCTGATCAAGGGCGGAAGCCTTGAGAATGCCATCGTGATCCGCGGGGAATCGGTGATGAGCAAGGAGCCACTCCGTTATCCCGACGAGTTCGTCCGGCACAAGATCCTCGACATCATCGGCGATCTCGCCCTGTTCCCGGTGCGGATCCGCGGCCATATTCTTGCGGCCAAACCCAGTCACGGACTGAATCTCCAATTCGCCAAAGCACTCCTCAAGGCTTGGAAGGCGTATCAGTCCGCCCTGATGCCGGTGGAAAACATCCCGGTGGGCGAGCGGGCGCTCGACACCAACGATGTCATGAAAATTCTGCCGCACCGTTATCCGTTCCTGATGGTGGACCGGGTCTTGCGCTTTGAGGACGACAACAAGGCGGTCGGGCTCAAGCTGGTCACCATCAACGAGCCCTTTTTTGCCGGACATTTTCCCGGACACCCGATCATGCCGGGTGTCCTGCAGATTGAGGCCATGGCCCAGGTCGCCAGCATCCTGCTCCTGCGGAACACGGAAAACGCCGGCAAGCTCGGCTATTTCATGAGCGTGGACAAGGCCAAGTTCCGCAAACCGGTGGTGCCGGGGGACACGCTCATGATTCAGGTGGAGCTGACCAAGGCACGGGGCAAGATCGGCAAGGCTTCCGGCCAGTGTCTTGTCAACGGCGAGGTGGTCAGCGAAGCAGAGCTGATGTTTGCGGTCATGGATCGCTGAGAAACGGGGCGGCGTGGCGGTTCATTCGACAGCGGTCGTTCATCCCAAAGCCGGAGTGCCGGCCTCCGTCGAAGTTGGTCCCTACTGCGTTGTGGGCGAGGGGGTGCAGCTGGGGGACGGTTGCGTTCTCCGTCATCACGTCAATCTCGAGGGTCCCAGCCGCTTTGGAAAAAAGAATGTCTTTCATCCCTTTTGCTCGATCGGGGGACGAACCCAGGACCTCAAGTACAAGGGTGAGCCCACGTATCTGGAGGTGGGGGACGAAAACGATTTTCGGGAATTCGTCACCGTCAACCGGGGAACCAGTCCGGAGGAGAAAACCATCATCGGCAGCCGGAACCACTTCCTGGCCTACGCCCACGTGGCCCACAACTGCATCGTCGGCAACGACTGTATTTTTTCCAACAATGGGACCTTGGCCGGTCATGTCACCGTCGGGGACTTCGCGGTGATCGGGGGGCTTTCCGCGGTGCATCAGTTCTGCCGGATTGGCCGGCATGCGATGCTCGGCGGCTGCACCAAGGTGGTGCAGGACGTGCCGCCCTACATGATTGCCGATGGAAATCCGGCGGTGGTGAGAGCGGTCAATCTGACCGGCCTGCAGCGCAAAGGGTTTTCGGAAGAGGCCATCCGCGGCCTGAAAGACGCCCTCAAGGTGTTGCTGAACCCCAAATACAATCTTTCCCAGGCGAGGGAGTATTTGACGGAAAAGGGGCCGAAAACGGCCGAGGTTGCGGAATTGTTGGAATTTTTAAAGACGTCGGAACGCGGCGTGGTGCTGAGGTAGATTACTTCGCGTTCACAATTTCGATCTTGGCCGGGTCCGCGTTCCCGGCTCCCACGAGGGCGGCGCCGGCGATGTGGGGGACGTTGCCGATCCTCGGGATCGGGGGAACCCCCGGGCCGGGGTTGGCGCGAAGCTTTTCGAAACGATCCAAGGCCATGGCATCGAGGGCCACGGGGTCTTTCGAGGCGAGGAGGATGCCGGGTGCGGTGGCATAGTTGGCATCAAAAGAGCGGTTGCCGGCAAATTTCACGATCAACCCGTCGGAAATATGGAGCACCGTTTTCGGTTTCAGCGGATCGCTCGTGAGGATTTCCCCGATGGAGGTGTCCTGATCGGCGTTGGGTTTCATCAGGCGGCGGGTGTTGTCGACGCTGCCCAAGGCGAGGGAGGCGCAGCAACCAAAGATGCCCAGATCGGGATCACTGGTCATGGTGCCAAGGTTCACCACCTTCACGTCTTTCCGGGTCACCAGCTTCGAGTAGTAGGACCAGTAGGGGGTGCGGTCGGCAGAGCCGCCCGACTTCGGCGAAGGCAATCCGTCCATCAGGGCAGGCTGGAACTTGAGATCGCCGTAGATCAGTTCCCCCATCGTGGGATTGAAGTAGGGTGCGGTGTCCGGATCCCAACCCAGGCCGGGGGTATCGGAGGTGGCCCCGGCGATCACCGCCCGGGTTTGGGGTTTTCCTTTGCCCGTGGATACCGGAAATCCGGATCGGGTCAGATCCCGTTCCAGCTTGTCCCAGACGATGATGGATTCCGGTTTTACGCCGGCATCGATCAGACTGCCGGTCACGGCATCGACCACCTCGGAGGCGGTGCTGGTGCGGGCATCGCCCAAGGCGGCGATCTTCACGGCAACGGTGTCATCGGGGGAGACGCCCAGATCCTTCCACGCATCCGCCGGCTTGTCCTTGCCGGTGAGAGTGGTGAGGAGCGAGGCCACGGCCTTTTTGACCGCCTCGGGCTTGGGATCGTAGTTATTGAGAAGGTTGGGGTTCTCGAGGTAAGCGACGCGGGATTTCGAGCCGGAATCCTGGGCAAAGAGGCAGGCGCTGAGAGCGAGGATAGAGAAGATGGGATATAGGATCGAGATGGGCCGGCAGGGGGAAGACGGGGGGTGCAGGGCGGGCGGGTTCACGGAGTTATTAAGATGGGGGAAAGGGGTTTGGTGGGCAACTGGCGG
>RGTE01000260.1 GCA_010025475.1 Verrucomicrobiota bacterium | reverse complement strand
CATCGGGGGAAAATACCGCCTCGTCGACATTCCCATCAGCCTGAGCCTCAACTCCGGCATCAAGCGCATTTTCCTGCTCACCCAGTATCTCAGTTCCTCCCTCCATCGTCATGTTCAGCAGGGCTACCGTTTTGATGATTTTATTCCCCGAGGCTTCATCGAGATCGTTGCCGCCCAGAAGACAAGGGAGGCCACCAACTGGTTTCAGGGTACGGCCGATGCGGTTCGCCAAGGGCTCATTCATTTTGACAATCATCCCCATGAAAACGTCCTAATCCTTTCGGGCGACCAACTGTACCGGATGGATTTCCGTGAGATGCTGGAGGGACATCACTCCTCGGGAGCCGACATCACCATCGCCGCCCTTCCGGTCAACCGGGAAAGCGCACCCCGTCTGGGACTTCTGCGGGTGGATGCGCTGCATCGCGTCACGGAGTTTGTGGAAAAGCCAAAAGATCCAAAAATCCTCGACGCGTTGGCGACCGTGCCCGGACTTCCCTCCGAGCGGCCCTTTCTGGCTTCCATGGGCATCTATGTTTTTCGCAGGGAGGTTTTGAGGGACTGCCTCGCAAAAACCCAAGGGGATGACTTCGGGAAAAACGTGCTGCCCGCGGCGATCCGGGAGCGAAAGGTGTCCGCTTACTTGTATGAAGGCTACTGGGAAGACATTGGGACGATTGGCGCTTTTTACCGGGCCAACCTCGACCTGTTGGCCCCGCAGCCCAAGTTCGATTTTGGCCTCAATGTGTCGCCCATTTACACGCGTGCGCGATTTTTGCCCGGCTCCGTGGTGGAAAACAGCCAGGTGATCCGGGCGATCGTCTCGGATGGCTGCATGATCCCGGACTACTTCGAAACCCCAGCCCAGCGCCAAGAGAACGCCCGGAGGAACCGTCCGGACGTGGGCATCGGCGGCGGCACCGTGATCGAGGATGCGATTATCGATAAAAATGTCCGGATCGGGAGACGGGTAACGATCCGCGCCTCGGGAAAACCTGCCGAAATGGATGGCCCGAATTTTTATGTCCGGGACGGCATCGTCATCATCCCGAAGGGGGCGGTGGTGCCGGACGGTTCGGTGATCTGATCCTGAAAAACGATTGTATTTTGGAGGCAGTCGCGGGATGATTTTTGGCCAAGCGGGCGTGATGTAATGGTAGCCTGCGAGCTTCCCAAGCTTGATGCGAGGGTTCGATTCCCTCCGCCCGCAAATTTAATAATCAGAGACTTACAACTAAAATGCTACTTTATGCTACTTGGATTGGTTTAATTATAGGCTTAAAAGGGATATTGGTTGTTTCTCTGGGCTAGGCCTCATTCTGGGATTCGGGCAACGCCAAAGGGCTTTTCTGAGCGTTTTTGCCCCGTTCAGAGGGCTTTGATACGAGGGGCGAAGACCCTGTGCATGGCCTCTAGGTTCTGCTTCAGCCATTCAAAACACTCCGGCCATTTCTTCTCATCCAGAAAGTTAATGTCCTTCCGCGCAGATACCCGGCACATGTGCTTGTTCTCCGGGTTATGCCAATTGAGGTTGGTTCCTAGGGCTTTTTCGACAGCGTC
>RGTE01000259.1 GCA_010025475.1 Verrucomicrobiota bacterium | reverse complement strand
TCAACAAGGCAAGCCAGACGATCACGTTTGGGGCCTTGCCCAGCAAGCTAGTGGGGGATGCCCCGTTTGCGCTTTCGGCCACCTCCAACTCCGGGCTGACGGTTTCGTACACCAGCTCCAACACAGGCGTGGCGACGGTGGCGGGCAACACGGTGACGATTGTGGGCAAGGGAACCACGACGATCACGGCGAGCCAGGCGGGAGACAGCAACTACGATGCTGCAAGCAGTGTGCCGCAGACACTCTCGGTAACAGTGCCACCCTCTTTGACTGAGGTTTATGTTCCGCAATACATCCAAGGAGGATTGTCGACAAATACCAAACGTATTCCTTACGCATATCGGGTTACCCTGAGCAACCTCACCGCCAATGCGACGTACCGCTATTATAATCAGGCGGTGATTGACAGTGACTCAGCGACCAGTGCTGGCGCTGGCAACGTTATTTTTGTATCCGCTACCGGAAGCTTTGTCCGCACCTCATCCCCCTCTCTCTTAACGGCTGGCGGTTACGGCACATTTACCACTGACGCAAACGGGTCCTACACGGGTTGGTTTATGACGGAGCCGACAGGAAATGCCACCCGTTTTGCGACGGCCGGCACGCAGATCAAAATGAGGATTATTCTGAACGACGGAAATAATGGGACAACGGCCGCCACATACCTGACCACCACGAGTTACGTGACGGTGAAGGCCATCGGCACCACAGCAGCCAGTGCCACGGCCATCCGGGGCACCTCCTCGGCAGATGCCAAAAACTTTGTCCTTCTCTATGACAACACCAGCGGCACGGGTCGACCCATCGCCGGAACAGTCCACCGGCAATTCATTTGCAAGCTTCTATGCCACCAGCGTCAACGAAGTGAGCGGCGCATGGGGAACCCTCATTCCCAACACCCTTCCGAACGGGGTGCTCCGAATTGAAAATCGTGCAAAGGCAGATGGCTCCTTAATCGCCTACAGCACGGATTCGGATGGGACGTGGCCCTCCGGCGTCAACACCGTCAATCCGAGTGGAGGTGACACTACGGTGTTAGTGATCGCCTCGTCTGACGCACCATTAGTTCCTCAACCTGCAATCTCTTATAGTGGATCGCTTTCAACTTTATCGACCACCTATGGGACGGCTTCTTCCTCCACGCAGTTCTCGGTCTCTGGGGCCAACATGACGGCGGGCATTCTGGTGACGCCGCCTTCAGGCTTTGAAGTATCGACAGACAATTCCGCATTTAGCGGAACGGTAACGGTGGGTTCCTCCGGCACGATCAGCAGCACGACGGTATACGTCCGCCTCGCCGCAACGGCCTCGGCCGGCAACAAGAGCGGCAACATCAGCCTCACCAGCAGCGGGGCCGCCAACGTCAACGTGCCCACGGTGGCCAGCACGGTGAGCCAAAAGGCCCTGACGATCGGGGCGCCCACCTTGACGACGACGAAGGAGTATGACGGGACGACGACGGCGGCGGTGACGGCGGGGGCGCTCTCCGGCGTGGTGGGTTCCGACACGGTGACGGCGAGTGCAACGGCGGAGTACGACACGGCGGGGTTGGGGACGAGC
>RGTE01000258.1 GCA_010025475.1 Verrucomicrobiota bacterium | reverse complement strand
GAGGAGCACAACGGTTATGCGGTGGAGTTCATCGAGGCGGTCCGGGAAATCAAAAAAACCCTGCCGGGATGCAAGACCAGCGGGGGGGTCAGCAATATTTCCTTCTCCTTCCGTGGCAACAACCCGGTTCGTGAGGCGATGCACTCCTGTTTTCTTTACCATGCCATCCAGGCCGGGCTCGACATGGCCATCGTGAATGCCGGGCAGTTGGCGGTCTATGAAGAGATTCCGACCGCTCTCAAGGAAAGAGTGGAAGACGTTTTGCTGAACCGTCGTCCGGACGCCACGGAACGGATGCTGGAGTTTGCCGAGACCGTGAAAGCAGGCGGCAAGGCCACCGTCAAGGATGAGGCCTGGCGCAAGGGGTCGGTGGAGGACCGCTTGCTGCATGCCCTCCTCAAAGGGATCACCGACCACATCGATGAGGACACCGAGGAGGCTCGCCAGAAGTACGGGCGGCCCCTGGAGGTGATCGAGGGACCCTTGATGGGCGGAATGCGCCACGTGGGGGATCTATTTGGCGAGGGGAAAATGTTTCTCCCCCAAGTGGTCAAAAGTGCGCGGGTGATGAAGAAGGCCGTCGCCTATCTCACTCCATTCATGGAGAAGGAAAAGGCGGCAGGGGCCAAGTCGCAGGCGGGAAAGATTCTTATGGCCACGGTGAAGGGGGACGTGCACGACATCGGCAAGAACATCGTGGGGGTGGTGTTGGCCTGCAACGGGTATGAAGTGATTGATCTCGGGGTGATGGTGCCGTGTGAAAAAATCCTCGCGGAGGCCAAGACCCACGGGGTGGATGTGATCGGACTCAGCGGGTTGATCACGCCCTCCCTGGATGAAATGGTGACGGTGGCCTCTGAAATGGAGCGGGAGAAGATGCAGATGCCGCTGCTGATTGGGGGAGCCACGACCAGTGCCGCCCACACCGCCGTCAAGATCGCCCCGGCTTACACCGGACCGGTGGTTCACGTGATCGACGCCTCCCGGGTGGTGGGGGTGGCGCAGCAGCTTCTTTCCGAAGAGAAGGGGCCCGGATTCGTGCAGAAGGTTCGAGCCGATCAGGAAAAGGCGCGGAAGGATTTTGAGAGCCGTCGCTCCGCCCAAAAACTTCTATCCCTGCAGGAGGCCCGGAAAAAGCTCCGGGTTTATGAGGATTTTCCCCTCAGCGAGCTGGTGCCGTACATTGATTGGTCGCCCTTCTTCCACGCCTGGGAGCTGCGGGGCAGGTTTCCCAAAATTTTTGAGGATCCGGTGGTGGGGGCCGAGGCCCGCAAGTTGTATGACGATGCCCAAGTCCTCCTGAAAAAAATCCTGCAAGAAAAGCGGATCCGGGCCAGAGGAGTGTTGGCCTTCTTTCCGGCCAATGCAGAAGGGGATGATGTTTTGCTCTACGAGGATGACGACCGGAAGAAGGTGAGGGCACGGCTGCATACCCTGCGGCAGCAGGTCGCGCGGACGGATGGCCAGCCCAACCGTAGCCTTTCCGATTTTGTGGCCCCGGTTTCCAGTGGGAAAAAGGATTATGTGGGCGCTTTTGCGGTGACGGCCGGACACGGGGTTGAGGAGTGGGCGAAGGAGCT